>DATDHL010000635.1:0-2559 GCA_036521575.1 Edaphobacter sp.
TCTTCGCGGTGTTCATTCGGATTTTGGGCATGACGCACGTCCGGACTTCACCGTATTACCCTCAATCCAACGGGAAAATCGAACGTTGGCACAAATCACTCAAGGGGGAGTGCATTCGGCCCGGGACGCCACTGTCGCTCGAAGATGCGCGGCGTCTGGTGGAGGGTTACGTAGAGCATTACAACAACGTTCCTCTGAACAGCGCGATCGGCAACATCACGCCAAAGGACATGCTTGCCGGGCATCAGCAGGAGATTCAGGCCGAGCGGGATCGGAAGTTGGAAGCGGCGAGGGACCAGAGGAAGAATTGCCGCCAGCGGGCCGCGTGACGGATGAAACGGATTACTTCCGGTTGGCCGACAAGGACTAAGCCGCTGGCGCGGCGGACGCTACGCGTGGGGCGAACGGAAAAGTTGGGGAGCTGACGTAGTGTGGGTCACGGAGAAAGGAGACTCCTGTGACCCGTTTACGCAAGATGATGTTGGAGGAACTCCAACGTCGCAACTACTCGATCATCACGACACGTAATTATTTGCGAGTCGTGGCCGACTTCGCCAGGTATTTTGGCAAGTCCCCCGACAAGCTCGGCCCCAACGAACTTCGGACCTATCAAGCCTATCTGTTGCAAGACCGCAAGCTGACACCTGGTACGGTGGTCAACTGGGTCGCGGCCCTGCGATTCTTTTTCGTGAAGACTCTGAAGCGTCACCAGTTTCGCGATTTCTTGCCATATCCCCAGGACCGGCGGCGACTGCCGACGGTGTTGAGCCGGGAAGAAGTCGCGCGCCTGATCAATGCAGCCGGGACACTGTTTCGACGCACGCTGTTGATGACCCTGTATGGCACCGGCATGCGACGAGCAGAACTCGCACGCCTCAAGGTGAGCGATATCGACAGCCAGCGAATGATCATCCGCGTGGTGGCCGGAAAGGGAGGCAAAGATCGTGATTTGCCTTTAAGTCCAGCGCTGCTGGAGATCCTGCGCGAGTATTGGCGCTGGCGGAAACCGCGACTCTATCTGTTCCCCACGCGCACCGGTCGCCGAAGACTCGGTCAGCCGATCTCGGACAAAACCGTGTGGATCGCCTGTAGCGAGGCCGCGCGCCGGGCGGGCATCAGCAAACACGTCACCCCGCACACGCTGCGTCATAGTTGGGCGACGCACTTGTTGGAGGCCGGCACTGACCTGCGTACCATCCAGGTTCTGCTCGGTCATGGCGACTTGGAGACTACCGCTCAGTACCTGCATCTGTCGCAGCGCCACTTGCAGGCGGTTACGAATCCGCTGGACAGCCTCTCTTTGTCCAGCGCTGAGAACATCAGCCGCACCTTTAGGCGCAAGAACCAGGAATGACTCGGCCCACCCTTGAGGTGGCCGACATCCTACACGCGCAAGGCGATCGCTTCCTGGACCGGTATCGATCCAGCTTTGATTTCCAGCAGCTCAAAGCGCTTCGCGCCATTCAGCGCTGCCGCACCGCAGCACTGGGTGGCCACCGGGATGCATGCCCGCGCTGTGGTCATCAGGCCATCTCTTACAACTCGTGCAGAAATCGGCACTGCCCCAAGTGCCAGATTCAAGCGCGGCAGCGTTGGCTGGCGGCCCATGAGCGAGAGCTCCTGGCCACCAGCTACTTCCATGTGGTGTTCACGGTGCCCCATGAACTCCATGTGCTGGCCTTGGACAACGCGCGTTTGTTCTACGACCTGCTGTTCACTGCCAGCGCGCAAACCTTGCTGGAGATCGCGGCTGATCCCCAACACTTAGGGGCCAAGATCGGCGTGATTAGCATTCTCCATACCTGGGGGCAAAACCTGTTGCTGCATCCCCACATTCACTGCGCCATTCCCGCGGGCGGAATATCACTAGACCGCCGTCGTTGGATCCGCCCTCGGTATCCTTTTTTTCTACCCGTGAGGATCCTCAGCCGCGTCTTTCGTGGAAAATTCGTGGCTGGTCTGAAACGCCTCTACCGCGGCAAAAAACTATACTGCGCCGGTCCAGCTGCGGCTCTGGCCGACTCCGCGCAGTTCTCAAAACTAATTCGCCGCCTGCACCGCCACGACTGGGTGGTCTATGCCAAGCCCGCCTTCGGTGGTCCTCTTCAAGTGCTGCGCTATCTGGGTCGTTACACCCATCGTGTGGCCATTTCCAATCATCGCTTGCTGGCCTTCGAACAAGAGCGCGTCACTTTTCGCTGGAAGAATTATGCCCACGGCGGCAAACAAGGCCAGATGACCCTGGTCGCCACGGAGTTCTTACGGCGCTTCTTTCTGCACGTACTCCCCAAAGGATTCGTGCGCATCCGTCACTTCGGGTTTCTGGTGAATCGCTCGCGCGCTTCTAATCTTGTGCTGTGCCGGCAACTGCTGGCCTCCAACTCCTCTGCACCCGCAGAAACCGGAACGTGCCAAGTCCCCTCCGAGAGTTCTACCCTCTGGCACTGCCCGCGTTGCGGCGCGGCCATGATCGTAATTCAGAGATTTACCGCTGCAGAGTTATCCACATGCGCTTACTTCGATTCTTCGTAGCGCTTTCCTCAGTCGCGCCTTGCAGAC
>DATDHL010000636.1:0-3485 GCA_036521575.1 Edaphobacter sp.
ACGGTAAGGTGGTTGGTGCGGCCCTCGATCGGAACGGTCTGAGGCCTTGTCGGTTTGCCGTGACGAACAAAGGATTGGTGGTGGCTGGATCTGAGGCAGGGTTGGTTGATCTCGATCCGGAAGAGGTGACTCACAGCGGCCGGCTGGGGCCGGGACAGATGCTGCTGGTCGACCTGGTCAATCACAAGATTTATGAAGATGAAGCGCTGTTGGAACTGTTCGATGCGGGCGCTACGTATGCGACGCTGATGGAGGATTCGCCGCTGGTTGCAGCCGCGGTTGATTCGGTTGATTCTGCGACATTGACAGCTTCGCAGAGAGGCTTTGGGTACACGCGGGAAGACGTGAAGATGATCCTGCAGCCGATGGCGGCTGAGGGCAAGGACGCGGTCTGGTCGATGGGCGACGATACTCCGCTGGCATTTCTGGCGAAGTCGCCTCGGCCGATTTATGCCTACTTCCGGCAGCGGTTTGCACAGGTGACGAATCCGCCGATCGACTCCTTGCGCGAGTCTTGCGTGGTGTCGTTGCATACGCGGCTCGGTCCGTGGCCCCACATGCTGGACAAGAACGCTCCGTTGCCGGGTGTTTCGCTGACCTCGCCGTTCCTTTCGCTGGGGCAGGTTGAGGCGTTGCGACAGCGTCAGTATCCGCAGGAAGCAGAGCTTCGGATGGCGGAGCTTCCGTGCGTCTTCCGGCCTGAGGTTTCGCTGGTTCAGGCTCTCGACGATCTTTGCGGCCAGGCGATAGAACTGGTCAGGAATGGCGCGCGGATTCTGTTGCTTTCTGACCGGTCAGCAAGCACTGAGAAGCTTCCAGTTCCTATGGCGATGGCGACTGGAGCGGTCCATCAGGCGTTGGTTGCAGCCGGTTTGCGCACACTCGCTGGTCTGGCGGTTGAGGCAGGCGATTGCCGTGACATTCATCATGCCGCAGTTCTGATTGGGTATGGAGCTGGAGCGGTGTGCCCATGGCTGGCGCTCGAGACTGGAATGAGCCTTGCGCCTGCCGGAACGGATGCGGCTGAGGCTGAGCGCAAGATGTTGAAGTCGCTTGACGCGGGGCTAGCGAAGGTGATGTCGAAGATGGGGATCTCGGTGGTAGACAGCTACCGTGGGGCGCACCTATTCGACATCCTGGGGCTGCATTCGAGCGTGGTGGAGCGGTGCTTTGTGGATACTCCTGCTCCACTGTCAGGGATTGGGTTTACCGAGGTGGAACGTCAGCTTCGGCAGACGTGGCAGCCGGTTGATCCGAATGTTCCGGTCTCTGCTGAGTTGCCAGATTATGGCTGGGTGCGATTCCGCAAGGCTGATGTATCGGAGCCTCATGCTTGGCAGCCTCCTACGGTAAAGGCCCTGCAGTCTGTTGTGGGCAGTGCGCGCAATGTTCCTCAGCCGGTTGATCCTGCTGGAGCGTTCGCGATCTATACACGCGATGTCATTGCGCGCGACCCTGCTGTGTTGCGCGACCTGCTGGAGATTCGTCCGGCTGGCCCTGAGCTTGCGCTGAGTGATGTGGAACAGCCATCGAGCATCTGCAAGCGGTTCGTGGCTAGCGCTATGTCGCTTGGGTCGCTGAGCCCTGAGGCGCACCAGACGATTACAGCTGCGATGAACATCCTTGGCGGCAGGTCGAATACGGGCGAGGGCGGCGAGGATGCCGCTGTTTACCGCGTTCACCCGGTAATTGGCGCGGGAGCTGCGCCTTCGGGCGGCGGAGCGAATCTGCAGGTCCACTCGGGAGGGGGTACAGCCGTTGCGGAGGCTGTTGTTGAGGCCCCTGCGGTGCATGTGTCGCTGAATAACAAGATCAAGCAGGTTGCTTCGGGCCGTTTTGGCGTGACTGCGGAATACCTGTCTCATGCGGAAGAGATCGAGATCAAGGTGGCGCAGGGTGCGAAGCCGGGAGAGGGCGGACAATTGCCCGGGCATAAAGTTAGCGGGATGATTGCACGGTTGCGGCATGCCCAGCCGGGTGTTTCGCTGATCTCGCCGCCGCCGCACCATGACATCTACTCGATTGAAGACTTGGCGCAGCTGATTTATGACCTGAAGCGTGTGAATCCGCGCGCTGCGGTTGGGGTAAAGCTGGTCTCGGGTTGCGGTGTAGGAACCGTGGCGGCGGGTGTGGCCAAGGCCTATGCAGACTATGTCGTGATTGCCGGTAATACGGGTGGGACGGGTGCGGCGGCGCTCTCGAGCATCAAGTATGCGGGGAATCCGTGGGAACTTGGGCTGGCTGAGGCGCAGCAGGTGCTGGTGCAGAACGGAATGCGTGGTCGCGTCCGGCTGCGTACCGATGGCGGGCTTGCAACGGCGCGGGACGTTCTGGTTGCTGCGCTGCTAGGCGCGGATGAGTATGCCTTTGGTACTGCTGTGTTGGTTGTTCTGGGCTGCGATATGGCACGGCAGTGTCACTTGAATACGTGTCCTACCGGCATTGCGACGCAGAAGCCTGAGTTGCGTGCGAAATTCCGGGGGAAGCCGGAACATGTGGTTAGATTTTTTGAGCAGCTTTCGGCTGATTTACAGCATTTGCTGGCTCGGTATGGGCTGCCCTCGCTTGAGGCGGCGGTTGGACGCGTGGATCTGCTTGAGCAGGTTAGGTTTGACGGCAATTTGAACCTTGAGCCTATGCTGGCTAAAGTGGGCGATGCTCCGGGACGTTGGATGGGGATCAGGAATGATCAGCCGTTGCCGAAGCCTCCGATTGATGAGGCTTGGGTTGGTCCAACGATGAAGGCAATCGAAGCTGGATTGGCTTATGTTGTTGAATCTAAAGTGGCTAACTGCGATCGTGCGGTAGGTTCGCGGCTGGCTGGCGAGATTGCGTTGCGTCGGGCTCAGAGTGAGCTTCCGGTGGATGTGACCTACAACCTGAACGGGACGATTGGGCAATCCTTTGGCGCGTTTGCTGTGGAGGGCATGAAACTGGTGCTCGTGGGGCAGGCTAACGACTTCGTGGGTAAGGGTTTATCCGGCGGCGAGATCGTCATCAAGGCATGCGGACAGGCGGCTAAGAACAGCGGTCAGCATGTGATTTTGGGCAATGTTGCATTGTATGGCGCCACGGCAGGGAAGTTGTTTGCCGCGGGGCGTGCCGGGGAGCGATTCGCGGTGCGGAATTCGGGCGCAACTGCTGTTGTTGAAGGGGTTGGCGACCATGGGTGCGAGTACATGACCGGTGGCGTTGTCGCTGTGCTGGGCAAGGTTGGGATGAACTTTGGAGCGGGGATGACGGGAGGATTGGCGTGGGTTTATGACGTTGATGGAACCTTCGTGTCCGGCAAGAGGTACCATCCTGACTTCGTTGATTCTGAAGGATTTGATGCGGTGAATGCGGAGTCGCAGGAGAGCTTGCGGGCTCTGATTGAGATGCATGTGGAGCACTCGGGCAGCGGTTTAGCAAAGGCCATGCTGGCGGATTGGACGAATGCCGCGAAGGCTTTTGTCCGGTTGAGTCCTAAGCCTCAACACTAGGGT
>DATDHL010000637.1:0-2842 GCA_036521575.1 Edaphobacter sp.
AGGCTTACGCGTTCGTCATTCTGTTTCTTGGTTACCTGCAGACAGTGTGGCCGTTGCGTCGCACACCGGTTCCGCTGCCGGACGATCCCGAGAAGTGGCCGGCGGTTGATCTGCTGATTCCAACCTACAACGAGCCGCTCAGCGTTGTGAAATACACCGCGCTTGCAGCGATGAACATCGATTGGCCAGCCGACAAGCTCAATGTCTACATCCTCGACGATGGCAAGCGGGAGGAATTCCGCAAATTTGCGGAAGAGGCCGGCATCGGTTACATGACTCGGGACGACAACGCACATGCCAAGGCCGGAAACATCAATCGCGCTCTGGCCCGGCTCGACTCCCCCTTCGTGGCGATCTTCGACTGCGACCACGTACCCACGCGGAGCTTTCTGCAGGTCACGCTGGGTTGGTTTCTACGCGACAGCAAGCTGGCAATGCTCCAGACGCCGCACCACTTCTATTCGCCAGACCCATTTGAACGTAACCTCGGCCAGTTCCGAATAATTCCAAATGAGGGAGAGCTCTTCTACGGGATTGTGCAGGATGGCAACGACTTCTGGAATGCTACTTTCTTTTGCGGTTCCTGCGCGCTCCTTCGCCGCACTGCCCTGAATGAGATCGGCGGCATCGCTGTCGAGACAGTGACCGAGGACGCACATACCTCACTGCGTATGCAGATGAACGGCTGGAACACCGCCTATATCAACATCCCGCAAGCGGCCGGGCTTGCCACCGAGCGCCTCAGCGGACACGTGAAACAACGCATCCGCTGGGCCCGCGGCATGATTCAGATCATGCGCACGGACAATCCTCTTTTCGCTCGAGGGCTGAAACCGGCGCAGCGACTCTGCTACTTCAATGCAATGTCGCACTTCCTCTATGCGTTCCCACGGCTGATCTTCCTGACCGCGCCGTTAATTTATCTCATCTTTGGTCACGTCAACGTGCCTGGATACTGGGCCGCGATTCTCGCCTACGCATTGCCTCACCTTGTACTGTCGAACATCACGAACTCGCGTATTCAGGGACAGCATCGTCACTCGTTCTGGAACGAGATCTACGAGACCGTGCTCGCCCCCTACATCTTCTTGCCTACGATGCTTGCCTTGGTCAATCCGAAGTTCGGAAGCTTTGACGTCACAGCCAAAGGCGGCGTGGTCAACCGCAGGTTCTTTGATACCCGTATCGCGCAGCCATTTCTTTTTATGCTCGGCATCAATGTGTTTGGTGCGTTGATGGCAATTCCTAGATTTGTATACATGCCGATTCCTCTGATCGGCGATCTGTACGACGGCACCCATCCTGGAACTATCGTGATGAACCTGATATGGGTCTGCTTCAATGTGGTCATCCTTGGCGTTTGCACCGCGGTTGCGTGGGAGAGTCAGCAGCGTCGCCAGACTGTGCGGGTTTCGATGGCTATACCATCCACAGTTCACCTCGCGAACGGAAGCACAATTCAGGGTGTCACCTCCGACCTCTCCAGTGGCGGCGTAATGATGCGGATGGACCGCGATTTTACCGCTACACCCGGGGACTCTATCAGAATGACCTTCCCCGTCCTGGACGGAGAGGCGACGTTGCCTGCCACGGTAATTGGAGTCAGTGGCGACGTGCTCCGCGCGCAGTTTGATCCTCTCTCCCTCCAAGAGGAAGAGGCGTTGACCATGGTGCTCTACTCCCGTGCGGACACCTGGCTGAACTGGGGAGAAACTCGCGAGCCGGACCGTCCAATGAGGAGTCTGGGGCGCATTTTCCAGTTGTCCATCCACGGCCTCTCGCAAACGATACGAGGATTGATGAAGACGAAGAAAAGCCAGCCAAAGGGCAGGCTCGCTACAAGTATTGCGCCCCTGCTTTTTGTTCTTCTGCTGGCAGGTACCACCACACTTGCGGCGCAGAACAGCACGGCTCCGAATTCATCGAACCAGGCAGAGGTTGGCGACAGAACAAGCAGCGGTGTACAAGTCCGCCCGGCAGCCCCCGGCACATTCGACAACGTCTTTACCCTGGCCGATATTGGCGTACCTGAAACGATAGTGCTCCGCGGTGTGGATGCTTATCACACAGTTAACTTTTCGTTGCCGCAGACCCAGGTCGTCAAAACCGCGACCATGCGGCTGCACTATCACTTCTCGCCTGGGCTGATTTCGTCTCTCAGTCACCTGAAGGTGAGCCTGAACGGAACACTCTTCGCGACCCTGTCAGTCACGGCGAAACAGAGTCTCGTAGCTCCGGCAGTTGAAGTTGGCGCGGGCGCAGCAGACAACCAGGCCGTCATCACCCGCAACGAGAACAACACTCTACTCGAAGCTACACTGACGCTTCCCGCTGAGATGCTCGTCCGCGACAATCAGCTCACCTTCGAGTTTGTTGGACACTACACGCTCGACTGTGAAGACCCGTCACACACCACGTTGTGGAGCCACATCGATCCCACGACGACCATCGAACTGGCTGGTTCACTGCTTCCTCTGCATGACGACCTTAAGCTTCTACCGATGCCTTTCTACGACGCCGCTGTGAATTTGCATCC
Source organism: Edaphobacter sp. (assembly GCA_036521575.1). Classification (GTDB taxonomy): domain Bacteria; phylum Acidobacteriota; class Terriglobia; order Terriglobales; family Acidobacteriaceae; genus Edaphobacter. The sequence continues at coordinate 2,537 of DATDHL010000637.1, forward strand.
CGTAGTTCCAATCGTTCTCCTCGGCCAGGCGTCGCCCAAAGCCCTGCAGGCCGCTGGCATCGTTGCTTCGTGGTTCGGTGTGCTCACGGACACCCGCGATGTCCGTTTTCCTGTCTCTATGGGCACGATTCCTTCCGGCAATGCCATCGTCATTAGCGAGAACTCAGCGGAACTTCCCGCCGCGCTCAAAATCAGCGCCAGTTCCGGTCCAACGATCGCGATGCGGTCCAATCCGATCGATCCCTACTCCAAGCTTCTTATATTGACCGGCGACAATCCGGACGATTTGCTAACCGCAGCGATGGC
>DATDHL010000638.1:0-80075 GCA_036521575.1 Edaphobacter sp.
GGTCGGGCGCGGGGCGGCGGGTGGTGTGGTGGTAGTAGCAGAAGTCTTCGTGGCGTAAGGATGGGCTGCCGCAGCGGCGGCCTTCGGTGAAGATGTGGCGGCATTGGTAGCGCTTGGTCTCGGACATGGTGGTACTCCCCCCTGGGTACTTAAAGTCTCAAAGTCTTCGAAAGAAAGGACATAGGTCCGGACTTCGGGTTGTTGGTTGTTGGTTAAATGCGAAGAGCCCGGCTGCGCCGAGGCTCTCTTTTTTTGATTGCTCTGTATCTAGTGCTCTATATCTAGTTTAGCTGGTTGGGGGGAATTATTCGGCAGTTGGGATGTGCTTTGGTTGCAATGAGTTAGGTGGGCTGGGGGCTTGACAGGATTTTGGGCGTAGGAAGAGGGCATACCCCAGGGGCTGAAGCCCTCTTTCTGCGGGTTAGAGAGAGTCCCAAGGCTGAAGCCTTGGGTTACCCAGAGACAACGGCAACGCCCTTCGGGGATGACAACAAGAAATGCAACGACAACTGCATCGGCAACGGCAGAAGCAGATCCCCCTGCGGGGATGACAAGCAAGAAATGCAACGACAACTGCAACCGCACGGCAACAACAGCTGCAACTGCAACGGCAGCTGCAACAGCAACGACAAGGGCAAAAGCAAGAACTGGCAGAGAGGAGTGTACTTTGCCGCGCGAATTGTGACCCCAACCGTCGCGCGATCAGGCGCGCTCAGGATGGGGCACCCGCGGTTGTCTGATAACAGGGCTCTCCTAACTCACACGTCATGTGAGCGAGGAGAGCCGCACGAGACCGCTAAGCCCGTGGAGCCTGGGCGGCGGCAGCGATCAGTTCCGAACTGACTGCTGGGTGATCTGCAGCGACCAGTTCAGCGGTTGCGGCAGCGACAGCCGGAGCGCGCTTGCTCTGGAAGCACTGACGACAGAGGACTGGACGTCCCTGTGTAGGTTTGAAGGGTACGGTGGTCTCGATGCCGCACTCGGAGCAATGGGTACGAGTCTCGGTACGGGAGAGACCAGCCGCAGCCGGACCCGCACCGGGACGCATGCTTGCACCGGCGCGTTTTGACTTGCACGGTTTGCAGCGCTTGGGGTCATTCTTGAATTGTTTGTCGAAGAAAAAGAGTTGTTCGCCGGCAGTGAAGATGAACTCTCCACCGCAATCTGCACAAGTTAATAACCGATCCACAAATTCCATAGCCGCTTCTCCCGTTGTGCGGGGTGGACTTATGGTGAACCTGAAAACTGGGGCTTCACCGAGAGTCAACCTAGCTGGTCGTTACTGCGGAGCTACAGGGCCCGGGGTCGCAAGTCTTGCGAAGACAGAATTACAGGTTAGCCGTCGGCCAGGCCGGTCTTCAGGTCTGCTGCTGGGGCCAGTCGCGCGGCGGGAGTCCATGCGCTGGCGGATTGAGGCGGCCGTCTCTCATGCGAGATAGGAGACGGCCTGCCATGATTCAAGGAACCGCTTAGTCCTGTTCCTTGCGTACCTTCTTGCGATTGCGCTTACGAGCGAGCGCTTCTTTCACGCGCTTCTTTTCACCTGGCTTCAGATAAAAAGAATGGCGCTTTACTTCCTTGATAATGTCTTCGGTCTGCACCTTGCGCTTAAAGCGCCGCAGGGCATTCTCAAGGGGTTCGCCTTCTTGAACTCGAACCTCTGCCACGGAAATACACCTCCAACCACTCCCTAATCGGGATAACTACAAGAATACGCTGGGTGAGCCAAAAAAAGAAATGGATCGTTGGTAATCTGAAACGCTTTTTTACGGTTGTGGAACCTCAGTTGCGATGCGTTTTGCCAGCCGCAGGTTGTTTTGCAGGAAAGACTTGGACTGGTGGGCTGGGTTCCGGGCGTAGAATCGGCTGCATGATCAGGAGCTATCAGGGTGTTACACCGGTTGTGCCGGAGAGCTGCTATGTGGATGTCTCAGCGCAGGTTATCGGAGATGTGGTTCTGGGCGACCAGGCCAGCGTTTGGATGAATGCGGTGATCCGGGGTGATGTTAATTCGATTCGGATTGGCGCGCGGAGCAATGTGCAGGATTGCGCCGTGCTGCATGGGATGCGGTATGTGTATCCGGTGATTGTGGGTGAGATGGTGACCATTGGTCATAACGCCACAGTGCATGGGTGCGTGCTGGAGGATGCCGTGCTGGTGGGAATCGGGGCGACGATCCTGAATAATGCCCGGGTCGGCGAAGGGTCGATTATTGCGGCGGGCGCGGTGATTCCGGAGCAGATGGTGATTCCGCCGAATTCGCTGGTGGCGGGTGTGCCGGGCAAGGTGAAGAAGACTCTGGGGGATGAGGACCGGAAGATGATTCTGATGTACGCGCAGAATTATTTGGATTACACGAAGATCTATCTGGCTGAGCTGTAGGGTCTGGGGCCGCTGGATTCGTTACACTTGAGGAAATGGCTATTTTGAAGGCAGTACGTGGGACGCGCGATCTTTTGCCGCCCGAGACAGAGTTGTGGAATCGCGTGGAGGCTTCCGCGAGGCGGGTGTTTGCACGGTATGGGTTTGGGGAGATTCGGACGCCTGTGTTTGAGGCGACGGAACTGTTTGCACGTGGGGTGGGCGAGGAGACGGATATCGTCTCGAAGGAGATGTATTCCTGGGAGGATCGGGGACGGGCGGACAGTGATAAGGGCCAGTCTCTGACCTTGCGGCCTGAGAATACCGCTGGCGTGGTGCGGGCTTATATCGAGCACAAGCTCGGTGATAGCGGGATGCTGCAGAAGCTTTTTTACATCGGACCGCAGTTTCGGCGGGAGCGTCCGCAGCGTGGGCGATACAGGCAGTTCTGGCAGATTGGCGCCGAGGTTCTGGGGCCGGCGTGGTCAGGGTCGGAGAGCGCGCTGCGGGATGCTGAAGTGCTGGAGATGCTGGCTACTTTTCTGAATGAGTTGGGCGTGAAGGGGTGGCGGCTTGCGTTGAACTCTGTGGGGTCGGCTACGGATCGGCCGCGGTATGTTGAGGCGCTGAAGGAGGCGCTGGCTCCGGTAAAGGGCAGTATGTGCGAGAACTGTCAGCGGCGGGCGGATACGAATCCGCTGAGGGTGCTGGATTGTAAGGAGCCAGGGGATCAGGCGACGATCGAGGCGCTTCCTAAAATTGCGGACTTTCTGGATGAGGATTCGCGGACACACTTTGCGCAGGTGAAGGCGGCGCTCGATGCTTGCGGGGTGGCGTATGTGGTTGAGCCGAGGCTGGTGCGTGGGCTTGATTACTACACGCGGACGACGTTTGAGTTTACGGTTCCGGATGGCAGCGGGCTAGGGACGCAGAATGCTCTGCTGGGCGGCGGCCGGTATGACGGATTGAGCGAGATGCTGGGCGGACCGAAGGCTCCGGGGATTGGGTTTGCGATTGGTGAAGACCGGCTGATTTTGACGCTGCAGGCTCAGACTGCTGAGTCGGAGGCGAGCAAGCTGGATGCATTTATTGCACCGATGGGTGTAGGACAGAATGCTGCGGCGCTGGTTCTGGCGAGTGAGTTGCGCAGGGCTGGATTGTCGATTGAGGTTGGCGATGGGTCGTTCCGGCTAAAGAAGTCATTCGAGGCAGCCGATAAGCTTGCACGGAAGATGGTGATTATCGGCGAGGATGAGGTTTCGTCCGGTATTCTGACCGTGAAGGACTTTGCGGCCGGAGAGCAGACGAAGGTTCCGCGAAGCGATCTTGTCTCTGCCCTACGGATAGGGCAAGGCACACAATGAGCACATTGAAAGAATCTTGTTCGTTGCCGTAAGGAGCCTCGTGCGCACAAAGTCTCTCGCAAAGTTATCGATTAGCGCCAATCTCATTCATATTCTCGGTTCTTTGATATTTCGCAGGCAGTTCTTTCCGAGCACGACGGCGGCTTTTCCAAACTTTGTACAGATTCTCTTTTGGATCGAATTTGGCTTGGCTGGAATAGTCGTGTCCCGGATTCTTGATCGAACTATCTGCTCTGAAGCGACACAATCAAATATTGAACTTATGTCGGTGACTTCCGTGGGGCCGATCGCTCCTAAGGAATTGCCATCCATTTCCGCCTCTGATCGCCGATGGGCCCTCGCAACGGCACTCTCGTTCGTTTGCCTGATCGCAATCCTTTTCTCAATACATCCACCAAAATTCGTACAATAGGAAGCATCGTGACACTCGACTTTTTAGGAAATTTGCAGCGCACTCATAAGTGCGGTGAGCTCCGTGCCCAGCAGGCTGGGCAGGATGTTGTACTGATGGGCTGGGTGAACCGGCGGCGGGATCACGGTAATTTGATCTTCCTCGACGTGCGTGATCGTACGGGGATTACGCAGGTGGTGCTGGATAAAGAGGTCTCCGCGGAGGCGCACGCCAAGGCTGAGGCGGCACGGTCGGAGTATGTCGTCGCGGTCAAGGGAACGGTGAGGCGGCGCGGAGCAGGGCTTGAGAATCCGAATATGGCGACTGGTGAGATTGAGGTTGTCGCGCGCGAGCTGCTGCTGTTGAATGAGGCGAAGACGCCACCGTTTTCTCCGGCTGAAGATGCGATTGCGAACGAAGAGGTCCGGCTGAAGTATCGGTATCTGGATCTTCGACGTGCGGAGATGCAGCGGAACTTCGAGCTGCGGCATAAGGTGGCGCAGGCGATTCGCGGGTATCTCTCTGAGAATGGGTTTCTGGAGATTGAGACGCCGTTTATGACGCGGTCGACGCCGGAGGGCGCGCGGGATTATCTGGTGCCTAGCCGGGTTCATGCAGGCAGCTTCTATGCGCTGCCGCAGTCGCCGCAGATTTTTAAGCAGATTCTGATGATCTCAGGGTTCGATCGGTACTTTCAGGTTGCGCGATGCTTCCGCGATGAGGACCTGCGCGCTGACCGGCAGCCAGAGTTTACGCAGATCGACCTGGAGATGACGTTTCCGCAGCAGGAGACGGTGTTTCGTATTGTCGAAGGATTTTTGACTGCGGCGTTCAAGGCGGCGGGGATCTCGCTGACGACTCCGTTTGTGCAGATGACGTATGACGACGCGATTCGGAACTACGGAATCGATAAGCCGGATATGCGTCTGCCAGCGATGGTTTCGCTGACGGATGAGGTGACTCCGGCGTTGCGTGAGACGTTGAAGATCGAGCAGACGCTGCCAGTGCTTGGGTTTGTCATTCCGGGTGTGGGCATGTTGAGCGGCACACAGCGTCGTGGGTTAGTCGATGAGATTCGCAAGAGTTTTGGCGATTGCGGGCTGGACTTTCTGGATGTGGCGCGGTTGAAGACGAATGACACGTTCGCTCCATTGGCACTGACGATTGAAGGGAAGCTTGCGGCTGCTGGCGATGATCTTGTGATTGTGATCACGCCGAAACTGAGGACGCCGGCGAAGTGGAACCACGATCCGCAGTGGATCTACAAGCGCGTCGGTGCTTTAAGGTTGCAGCTGGCTCAGAAGTTTGCTGACAAGCATGGGCGATTTGTACAAACGGGGACTGAGGCAGACTTCAAGTTTGCGTGGGTCACGGATTTTCCGATGTATGAGTGGGACGAAGAAGCTAAGGTGTGGAATGCGGCGCACCATCCGTTTACCTCGCCGCATGAAGACGACATCAAGGCGGGGCGGTTGACCAGTGATAAGGGTGCGGTGCGTGCTCTGGCTTACGACATTGTGTTGAATGGCACGGAGCTTGGATCGGGCTCGATTCGTATTCACCGGCAGGATGTGCAGGCGGAGATCTTCCGGTCGCTGGGCATGTCGGACGAAGAGGCGAAGGAGCGGTTCGGATTCTTCCTGGAAGCTCTGGAGTACGGTACGCCTCCGCATGGCGGGATTGCGCTGGGGCTGGATCGGATCGTGATGATTCTGGCCGGAGCGCAGAGTCTGCGTGAGGTGATTGCCTTCCCGAAGACGGCTAAGGCGATTGATCTAATGGTGGATGCACCTACTCCGGTAAGCGAACAACAGATGCGGGAGTTGCACTTGAAGACGGTAACAAGAAGCTAAATTCGCTTAAAAAGGTGAAGGAGGCCATCCCCAGTGGATGGCCTCTCTTTTTCCCCGCAACACTTCTTACGCGACTAGTTCATCCAGCGCTTATCTTTGGGGTCGCGGCGTTCGTCGGGGTCGACGTAGCGGCCTTCTTTGTCGAAGTGGACTTCGCGGTTCTGCTTGCGCATGTAGACCTCAAATTTGCGGGCGGCGCGGCGGCGCTTCCAGCGGTAGTAGCCGTTGCGCAGACCGAACAAGCGCTCGCTGAAACCGAAGGCGATGCCCCGACGTGGCGCGAACTTGACGAAGAGATAGCCGCTGAGAGCGCCTGAGAGCTGCAGCAAGGCGCCGAAGCTGTCGGCCTGCTTGAGAAGCACGGCGATGGCGATGAGGATGTAGATAGCGACCAGGTACTTGGCCTTGATGCGGATGAGGAACCAGAGGAGGAATTCCTGGTCGCCGAAGAGCATGGCGATGGCTATAAGCAGACCAAAGATGCCTGCCCAGACGCCCGCAGCGCCAACTTCGGGGCGCAAGCCGAAGAGATGGGTGAAGGTGATGGCGGTGGCGATGATGGCTCCGCCGATGACGGAGGTCCAGTAGAGTTCGGCGAGCCAGCGGCTGCCGTAGGCTCCTTCGAGCAGTGTGCCGGTGAACCAGAGGGTGAGCATGCCGAAGAGAACGCTGAGGATCCCCTGCTGCACCAGAGAGTAGGTGAAGAGCTGCCAAATCTCTCCTCGAAGCACGGCCAGCGGCTCGAGGATGAGGTGGCTGAGGAGAAATCCGGCGATGGATGGAGCAAGCCAAGACAGGACGGCGAGCGCGAAGAAGGCTCCGACGTTGAGGAAGATCAGCTTTCGAACTGTCCCTGCGAAGGGTGGGAGTGCCATCGTGATGGGGCCGGAACGGGGCATAGCTTCCTCAGTTCTATTTCACCATAGCTGTATGGATCTTGGCTTGATAGGTTATGACTTTGGCGGCGTCTGCGGCTGAGCGAAGTTCCGCGTTGGGCGGGTTGGCGTGGGTAGGACGGCGAGGCTGCGATGGCCGCCCTGACTCACGGAACGGACTCCGAAGACGACGTTGTCCTTGGAGATGGGAAGTTTGATGCTGGTTGCGGTGCCGGCGTTGAGCGACATGGTCCAGGTGGGGTCTTCGGTGCTACGCCAGACGATCTCGTAGGTTGCGCCTGCGGGCATGCCGGCGGGGGCGGTCCAGTTGAGCTCGGTGTTGTTGTCGAGCGCGGCGGTCAGAACGTGAACGTTCTGCGGGGAGCCGGGGGCGGCGGCCAGCGTCGCTAGCGTGGCTGCGTTGAGACGGGCCACGTTGGCGACGTAGTTGAAGTCAACGAACTGGAGGAGGTCGCCGTACTGAGTGCCGTTTTCGACACGGATGTTCTGGTGCTGGTGGTTGAAGTTCTCGCTCCACTCTGTGATACGGACGGCGGTGAAGCCTTCAAGGTTGAAGCTGGTGTGGTCACCGCCGCGGAGGTAGCGGTCGCGACGGAAGATGAGTACGGGGTGGAATGCTGGTTGGACGTGGACGAGGTTGCTGTGGGCTCGGCCGGGCGGTGTGCCCTGGGCGACACGTTGCGGTGTGGCGGTAAAGTACGTGGCTCCGATATCAGCGACGGCGCGGGCGAGTTCGCGAGAGGGCGAGTCGCTTTCTGCTCCGAGAGTCTGGATGGCGTGGAGCTGATCGAGCGTCGCGTTGCTGGGGACGCCCTCGGAGAAGACGCGGACGGCGGTCTTGTCCTGCATGGTGTCACCGGGGGTTGTATCGCCGCCGACGATGTCATTGTTGAGGACAGCCTCAAGCTGCCATCCCTCGGACTTGGCGAGTTTGGCTAAGTGGCGGCTGCCGTTGAGGCCTTGCTCCTCACCAGCGACGGCGACGAAGACGATGCTGCTGGGGAGCTTGAGCTTCGAGAGGACACGGGCGCACTCGATGGAGACGGCTACGCCACTGGCGTCATCGTTGGCTCCGGGAGCGGGGTCGTGAGTGTTGAAATTGTCGGAGTTGCGGGAGTCGTAGTGGCCGGTGACGAGAACCTTTCGGTCGGCTTGTGCGGGATCGGTGCCACGCAGGATGGCGTAGACATTGGTGAGCTTGGTGGGCTTGAGGATGCGCGAAGCGGGGCCGGGTTGCGGCGGCTCAATGAAGTCGTCGCGCTTGACTTCGAGGCAATTGTTGCAGTCGGCGGAGATGCGCTTGAACTCGGACTCGATCCAGTCGGCGGCGGCGCTGACTCCCGTGTTGGGAGCGAGGTCCGTCTCCATGCTGGAGAGGGTGCTGCGGTTGTTGAAGGAGACTAATTTTTCGATGGTGGCGCGGATGTGGTCGGCGGAGACCTGCTGCAGGGCTTGAGCGATGGCTGGATCGGCGGGTGCGGGGGCGATGGGCGCACCTGTCTGCTGGGCTTGCAGGAGTGCGGGAGAGAGCAGGAATGGCAATAAAATACGGCTGAGAGATGCAAGGGAACGGAATGCGGTGGTCACGATAATCGTCCTTTTGTGGAAACGAGAGTGCTGAAAAAATCGTAAGCTTGACGTAAGGGCGGTGTCGCCGATAAAAGAATAGCGGATGCGTCCGCAAACGCCGTTCCTATCATCTTATAGGCGGCGTTGAACTGAAAGTTTTGGAGGTTTGGTTATGGCTGTTGTGTGTCCTGAGTGCGATAATCCGCTGGATATTGATGTCGACGAAGTGGAAGAAGGCGATACGCTCCAGTGCGAGGAGTGCGGTGTGGATCTGGAGGTTGTGGCGACCGATCCGCTGGAGCTTGCGCCGATGGAAGAGGCAGGCTACGACGATGAAGATTCGACACATCCTGGCGAAGAGGATGATGAGTAAACATCTCTGTTTCAAAGGGGTAGTGGCCGTATACTGAATCTATGAAGCGTTCTCCTTTTGTAGTTGGTTCTCTTGCCTGCAGGTTGGTGGTTCTGTCCTGTTCGTTCGCGACTTTTTCCCTGAATGCTCCGGCACAGCTATTCGGTGGGCAGCAGCGTGGGCCCGTGCAGCGCGTGGTGCAGGGGAAGGTGATGGATAAGAGCGAAGCGGCTATCAAAGGTGCGGTGGTGTATCTGAAGGATGGGCATTCGCTGTCGGTGAAGAGCTTTATATCGGATGATGCGGGCGGGTTTCGTTTTGGGCAGCTGGCGCAGAACACCGACTATGAGCTTTGGGCTGAGAGCAATGGCAAGAAGAGTCCCGTGAAGACGATCAGCTCGTTTGATACGAAGAACCAGTTTGTGATCAATTTGAAGATTGAAAAATAGCGCTATTTTTTTTGATGTTTTTTAGCGTGGGTGGTAAGCGGGGTTCGCCTGATTTTTCAGGGGTTTTGGAGAACTGCGGCCAATTTTGTGGTGCAATAAGCGGTAAAAAGTGTGGCAACGCTGGTTTGCTGCTGGTAATTGGCAGGTCTTATTCGGGCGGCTGAAATCATGCCAGTTTTTGGAAATATTTCCGTGGAAATCGAAATAAAGACAAGAGAGAGGGACTGCCGAAGCAGTCCCTCTCTCTTGTTGCGGGAACCGCCAAAGCGGTTCCCGTTTTGCGTTGTACCGGCCACCGCCGGCGGGTTTAGAAGACGTAGGCCAGCTTCCAGCGAATCGAACGCGCCGTTTGGAACGTGTTCGGCAGGTTGTACTGGCTGGAGAGGATCTTCTTACTGACCGCGCCGTTGCTGCTGAGTGTACCGATCGCACCGTTCATCTCCGCCATGTAGTCATAGCCGGTCATGAGCTGGTGATAGTCGGTCCCGGTCGGGTTCGACGTCGAACCGATGTTCGGAGCCGAGGTGGTCGGGGTTACGTTGTAGCCCTCGATGGCATGCTGGTTGAACAGGTTGCTCACGTTGAACTCACCACCGAAGCGGCGGTTCTCGTGCTCCTTGCTCACATGGATGTAATGGCCGATGTTGGCAGCCGTCTGCGTGAAAGCGGGCGAGCGCCGCTGGTCCACACTGCCCTTCGTGATTACACCTTGCGCATCCCGCGAGAGATTCACGAAGTGGCCCTGGTCTTCGACGAACTGGCAAGCGCTGTTCGAAGCCAGGTTACCGAGACAGGTGCTTATGGGCGTTCCCGACGATGCGATCTGCGTGAGACCGAACGTCGATTCGCCGACGAGGGTCTTCAGCCGATAGAAGCCAAACAGGGTAAGAGAGTGCGGACGATCGGTGGGAAGCGGACCGCCAAACGGCTTTCCGGCCGCCGTGAACTGCATCGTCGGGTTATCAAACGAACGGTTGTTGTTCGGGTTATGACGGCCGCCCGCGCCGTCGGTAATGAATGTGCTGGTCAGGCCGGGGTAGTTGCCGTACAGGCGGCTGTATGTGTAGAACGCCGTCACCTGGTACTTGGTCGCACGTTTCTCCACGCGGAACTCCAAGCCGTTGTACACGCGGGAAGCAGCCGGTGTAGTTGGGCACGTTGGGCAGATACCCTGAGGATCCAGGAACTGCGATGCGGAAGTGCCCGCCGGGGTACCGTTAATGGCTGCATTGCGATACACGTTCGGAAGCGCACGGTGCAGCAGGTCGCCATACCTTGAACCTGGGTTGCCGATGTAGTACCCGTACGTATCGTTCAGACCCATGTCTTCCGTCGTGGAGTCAAGCGCCTTGCGAACGTAGCGGGTGCTGAACGACAGCGACGGCGTCATCGCATACTCCGCGCCGGCCTGAACCTCGTGCTGAGCGGTCGGCTTGATGTTCGGGTCCACGCCAGGGTCATCCGAACTGTTGTTCACAGCGCGGAAGTCGAGGTTCTCGATGAAGCGGCCGGCATTGCCGCCGGTCGCCATCGTGTCGGTGACCGCATTGGAGCCGACGCCCGGAGCCGAGCCCGTCGTCGGGCAGGAGTGGCGGAAGCCGTCCGGACCCGCCGGCGCCGTCGGCACGATCAGATTGAAGTTCGGGTTGTCGAGCGTGTACGCGCAATCATGCCAGTAGTTGCCGCCAAAGCTGCCCTGCGGAAGCGAGAACTTCAGGATGTCGAAGTATTTGCCATAGCTGGCAAATAGCTTGAACTTGCCGTTGTGCAACAGGTCGTAGGCGCCGCCAATGCGAGGAGCGATCTTGCTGCCCCAGCCAAAGGTGATGCTCGGATCGCCCGCGACATACGGCGGCATGTACTCACGATCAAAGCGGACACCCGCATTGATCGTCAGACCGGTATGTCCCACAGTCCAGTCGTCCTGCACATAGAAACCATGCGCATTGGAGTTCATCTTGCCAAGAACGTCGGTGCCGTCGCGCACGATGTAGTAGCCGTAGTTGCCAGTACAACTTGAAGGAGCCGATGACCATGTCGCCTTGTTGGCCGCGATGATGGCGTCGCACGCCGTGGGATTGGTGCCAGGAGAGTAGGTCTGACCAGAACCATAGAAGAGCAACACTTGCGCATAGTCGAAGATTGTCTTCACGTTGTTGCCCGTGCGCACAAACTGGTAGCCACCCTTGAAATTGTGCGTGCCCGCCCATCCGCTCCTCAGGTGGGAGATGTCGAAGTTCAGCCCTTTCCGCGTATAGGTGTTGAAGAACGTCGGCTGGTTGGCCGAGATGTTAGCAAAGCCCGTTGTGTTCTGATATGCCGTCGGGATCGCGGTTCCGGAGAGCGTCGAGGTCGTACCGCTTGCGGAGTTCTGGTACACATACCGCAGGCCGGATGCAGCACCCAGCGAGTGCGTATTGTTGAACATGTAACCGTAGCGCGCCGTGATCAGCGTCCGGGAACCCAGCGTGTAATCAGCACCAAACGAGTACACCGAAATCGGGTTCACAAAGCCACCGTCAGAGCGGAAGTTCGCCGGGTTCGTGCTGGCTTGCGTGTTCGTCTGGCCCAGCTTGCTGTCAGGATTCGGAAGCTGCCCCACGATGCGGAGGAAGTTGTAGTCCCACCCGGCGAAGAGGTGCAGTTTTGCAGTCGGACTGTAATCCAGCTGCACAACAGCGGCATGCGTGTCTGCGCTGTTGTAGTAGCTGTGCGGCCCCGCGTTGCCTACGTACGTGGACACCGCATCGCGCCGCGTCCGCTGAAAGTCCGGCGCGTAGCTCGCAAACATGAACAGCTTGTCGGTAACCAGTGGGCCGCCGATCTGGAAGCTCGGGTCCACGTAGCGATAGTGGTCCTGCTTGGCGATGTAGTACTGTGCGGTCGCGTCCGAGCGGGGGGCCTGGCCTGTCGACGACGGGCTCGACGACGAGTTCGCCGATGTTGCAGGATCGTACCGCAGGAAGCAGACCGTGCTCATCGCGCACTGGTCATTGGCATCCATGAAGCTCGAGCGGTACTGTAACGAAACGCCGCCGTGCCAGGAGCTGGTGCCGCGTTCCGGAATCACATTGATCACGCCGCCCAATGCGCCGCCGTACTGGGCATCGATGGCGCCGTTCTTGATGGAAACCTGCTGGAAGAACTCGCCAGGGACATTGAGACCGATACCGCCGCCCTGAATGTTCGTGATGTTCACGCCATCCATCAGGTAGAGGTTTTCGGAGTCCGATGCGCCATCCACCTGGAAGCCATTCGAACGGCTGCTACCGCCACCTATGTTCGCATTACCAGCAGCATTCGCTGTGGACGAGCCGTTCACAATCGCAAGACTCCCCAGCGGCTCCTGGCGGACTCCCGGGGCCAGCGTAAGGACGGACTGGAACGAGCGGCCCGACTTCGGCAGAGCTGCAATCTGTTCTTTGTTGATCACCGTCTCGACTTTGCTCTGCGTAACGTCGACCATCGCCACCGACGAATTGACGTCAACAATTGCCATAGTACCGGCAGTAGTGAGTTTGATATTGAAATTGGGGAGATCGCCTGCTGAAAGTTTTAAATCGGTAGCCTTGAAGGACATGCCGCTACCGTCAACGACAATCATGTAGCTACCGGGAGGCAGCGCATTGAGCCGATAGAAACCGTGGGAGTCCGTTTTGGTGGACGCCGACTTGATAAGACTGTTGCTGGTGGCCGTTACAGTAGCGTTGGGCACGACGGCGCCGGTTGGGTCGGTGACGGTGCCCTGGACAGCGGCGGTGGTCTCTTGTGCGTTGGCGGTGGGGAGCGCCGCGAAAGTAAGCAGCAGCAGGAAGAGCACTGCTGACAGACTGCGGGAAATGATTCTCATCTCGTTTGGCCTCTAGAAAGATGTTTTCCACGCGAACATTTGCGAGGAGTTAATCGTTTGGCCTTGTCGCGATTCTGTGACCGCGGTACAAAGGCGCAGCATTGAACCGTACAGAGACAGGAGGGTGCATTCAGGCACACTTCTGCAGTGTCTGCAATAAGGACAGAGAGCGGTTTTTGGCCACCTTCTGTCAGGTTTTGATATAAGGGAGAAACTACAGGGCCACGTGTTACAGGTCAATGAAAAAATTGTGACAAAAAGCAACTTTTTGTGACGGATGGCGTCACCAGGTCGGACGAAATTCGTTAGCTGAGCCAAGAGACACTGATATATAGTGGTTTATTGGCATAAACTGCCCTGTTTCTGTTGCAGTCTTTGATGGGGCGATAATCGCTGTGCGTGGGGCGAATTAGTCGTCGATGCGGTCGTCGTGGCTGGGGGGCTGGCTTGTGACGACGATTCGGACAGCGTCGGGGCCGCGGTTGATGGCCTGGTGGGACTGGCCAGGGGCGACTTCGATGCCCTGGCCGGGGTGGAGGGTGAATTCGTGGTGCTCGATCTCGATGGTGAGGGCGCCGGAGAGGACGTAGAAGAATTGGCGGGAGCGGGTGTGGTGGTGGCGAGTCTCGGCGGTGCCGGGGGGCATGAGTTCTTCGATGATGCTGAGGTCGGGGGTCTTGACGAGGTGCCAGCCGTCACAGTTGTTTCCCCAGGTGTAGTGCTCGGCGGTGGTGGTGTCGATGGGTTTTGCGGGCATGAGTACAGGGTATAGGGGAGTGGGAGAAACAAGGGCAAGCGCAACGGGTGGTGGATCGGTTTGAACCGACGAAGTGAGGTTTCCGAAACCTGACTTTGCGGGAACTTGATTAGCAGAACCATCATCCGGCTCAATAGATCTCGTCCTTAGAGATGTCCATCTTCGCCAAATCAAAAGCGAGCATCATTCCCAGCTCACGAACGACGCCTTTGCTTGGTGTCCACCGATCCACGACGTGATACCGCCCTGCTCTCACCCCTTCGATGATCCACTGAGAGCCGTCTGTTCCCCTCTGATCGTTCACGGGATTCGGAGCATCCCAGAAACGAAGCTCGCTAACCCGTTTTAGGAATGCTTGCGTCTGCTCTTTGCTGACCAATTGCGATCTTTGTTCGCCGAGGACACCTGGACGGAAACCCGCCGCTCCGCTTGCCACTTTGACGATCAAGGTGCTGGTGCCGTCCGGGTTCGGGTCAAGTCGGATTGCGATAGGGTGATGGAATGTTCTAAGCCAAAGGAATCTGTAGGACTCTACGGAAGTACTCTTGCTCAAGGAATAAAGCGATGGTTCCTCAAGTGCACGCAGTTGAGATGAATACCACTGGCTCTTAAGGCTTCCTTTGAGATCTAAGGAAGACTTGGGAAAGTCTTGCCCTCGCGCACTTGTGAGACTCAACGCAACTGCTAGCGGAATAGCCCAAAAGACTTTGATGGTGCCCCTACTTTCGATCGATCAGCTCAGATTTACACGTGTTTGGTGCCTCAGTGTTTAGACACCCTCGGTGGCTCCAATGTTCCGCTTACCGTAACTTCTCCAGAAACGGGGTTATTGACAATTACGGGTTCATAAAAGGCAACAGCAAAAAAACAACGACAGAACGACAAAACAGATCCCTACGGGATGACAACAAAAAAGAACATGCAACGACAACTGCAAACGCAGGTCCTTCGACTGCGGCTTTGCCGTCGCTCAGGATGACACATCATGGTGACGGTTTAGGTGGTGTTTGAGGGTGATGGGCGCTTGATAGAGGTTCTATAGCGGTATGTTTCCGTGCTTTTTGGGTGGGTTCTTTTCGCGCTTGGTGGAGAGCATGTCTAAGGCGGTGTTTAGGCGGCGGCGGGTTTCGCTGGGGTGGATGACGGCGTCGATGTAGCCTCGCTCGGCGGCTACGTAGGGGTTGGCGAAGCGCTCGCGGAACTCTTCTACTTTTTCGGCTCGGATCTCGGCTAGGATTTCTAGTTTTTTCTCTTCGGTGAGGGAGACACCTTGGGGCATGACGGCTTCGGCGCGGCGTAGGGTGGCGTCGAACTCGCGCTTGTAGACGATGTTGACGGCGCCTTCGGGGCCCATGACGGCGATCTCGGCGGTGGGCCAGGCCAGGTTGACGTCGGTGCGGAGGTGTTTGCTGCTCATGACACAGTAGGCTCCGCCGTAGGCTTTGCGGGTGATGACGGTGAGCTTGGGGACGGTGGCTTCGGCGAAGGCGTAAAGGAGCTTGGCGCCGTGGCGGATGATGCCGCCGTGCTCCTGCTGGGTGCCGGGCATGAAGCCGGGGACGTCTTCGAAGGTGATGAGCGGGATGTTGAAGGCGTCGCAGAAGCGAACGAAGCGGGCGCCTTTGACGGAGGCGTTGATGTCGAGGACTCCAGCGAGGACGGCGGGTTGGTTGGCTACGATGCCTACGGGGCGGCCGTTCATGCGGGCGAATCCTACGACGAGGTTGCGGGCGAAGTGCTCGTGGATTTGGAAGAGATAGCCGTCGTCGACGATCTTCGTGATGACTTCGACCATGTCGTAGGGTTGGTTGGATTCGTCGGGGATGATGGTCTCGAGGGCGGCGTCGGCGCGGCCGGGATCGTCGGTGGTGGGCTTGCGGGGTGGGTCGTCGAGGTTGTTGGAGGGGATGAAGGAGACGAGCTCGCGGATGGTGGCGAGGCACTCGCGGTCGTCGTGCGCCATGAAGTGGGCTACGCCGGAGATCTCGTTGTGGGTGGCGGCTCCGCCGAGGGCGTCTTTGGTGACGTCTTCGTGGAGGACGGTCTTGATGACGTCGGGACCGGTGACGAACATGTAGCTGGTCTTCTCGGTCATCAGGGTGAAGTCGGTGATGGCTGGGGAGTAGACGGCTCCTCCGGCGCAGGGGCCCAGGATGGCGGAGATTTGCGGGATGACTCCGCTGGAGAGAGTGTTGCGGAGGAAGATGTCGGTGTAGCCGGCGAGGGAGACGACGCCTTCCTGGATGCGGGCGCCGCCGGAGTCGTTGAGGCCGATGACGGGCGCGCCGACGCGGAGGGCGGTGTCCATGATCTTGACGATCTTGGCGGCGTTGGACTCGGAGAGGGAGCCGCCGAAGACGGTGAAGTCCTGGGCGAAGACGAAGACGACGCGGCCTTGGATGCGGCCGTGGCCGGTGATGAAGCCGTCGCCGGGGACGCGCTGGTCGGCCATGCCGAAGTCGGTGGCTCGGTGGGTGACGAATTTGTCGGTCTCTTCGAAGGTGCCCTCGTCGAGGAGGAGGTCGATGCGCTCGCGGGCGGAGAGCTTGCCGAGTTTGTGCTCGCGGGCGCGGCGCTCGGGGCCTCCGCCCTCTTCGGCGATGGCGTGGCGGGCGGCCAGCTCGGCTAATTTGCGCTGGTGGGACGTGGGCTTTTGTTGCGGGGGAGCGGGATGTTCGGCGGCGGCCATAGGGAGCGATTTTAGCAAGCGGAGGTATGGGTTTGCGGACAGGGGTAATCAGCGGAGCGTATATTGCGTCGTAGACAGCTGAGGCTCCTATGCTTCCTTCCAATAATTGCGTTGCGATTCACCTTACGGATATTTCGGCGGCGGAGAACTACTATACGAACGTGATGAAGTTTGAGATGGTGAGCCGGACGGAGACGAGCGTCGCGTACAACGCAGGGGGCTTCCTTCTGAAGGTGAACGCGGACCTGAATCCGGGGCCGCCGATTCCCAGCTTTCCGGTGAAAGATATTCGGGCGGCTAAGGACGGGCTGATCGCGAATGGGTGCACGATTCTGCTGGATAACGGGGACTCGCTCTGCTTCAGGGACCCGTTTGGCATTGTCTATTGCGTGGCGGAAGAGAAGACGGACAACTAGTAGGGCTCTGAATTTTCTGGAATTGGGACTACGACGATTCCCCTTTGGGCACAGAACTGATTGAGGATCGGAAACCATTGCTCGTGGATCGCAGCTGGGTCTTCGAACTTGGTAGCCGGGCTCAGTACGTGACCGATAAGAGTCATCTCATCAGCTAGCACGAGAGGGCTGAATCGCCTCTTACACTCAGCATCGTAGAAAATGCTAAATTGCCTGCTTTCTTTTCTCAGAATAATTATCTGTGAGACTGACCAAGTAGGAGATCCCTCCAAAGAGTGTCACCAGAGCCCACCCCTTTCCCATGCCGGCACTGAGATAACACATCACGCTGTGTTGATAAGGAGTTTGAATATAAGCGCTCATCAACCCCGCGTTGGGAAAAAAGCGAACGGGTAGGTCCTCCGGGCGATCTATTACGCGAGCCGCTCTGACTGCATCGAACTGCGCACTTAGAGCGAATTCTGCACCGTACTGCAACGCTATCGCCGTCAAAGCGATCTTCGCTGCCACTTTGCGGGCATGAAGGGACGCTATGAAGTGCACGGTAACGGTGTAGTCGGACTCAATTACGATCTCCTTTGGAACTTCTTGTTCTGATACCTTAAGGCCTCTGTCACGCGCTTTATCAGTAAACTTCTGTGCTGCTTCTTGGGTGAGGAAAAATCCTTGCCTTAGCCTTCTGCCATCGACGCTGGTCGACTCAACAACCACGTCTCTTAGATTGATTTCTCCTTTGCCATCCATAAAAGCCGGGAGCTTTCCCAAATCTAAGCCACGAATCTTCGCATTCAATCTTGCATTCGGTACAACATCATCGCGATTCTTGATCTGCAATAAATTCAGGATAGGGATTGTCGCCTATTTGATCGCTGCTTCGGAAACACCGAAGTCGCCGTTGCAGCTCTTGCAACTACCGTTGGGTACTACTTCTAGCGTACCGCCCATAAAAGCCGGGAACACATGCTCATCTGTAAGGTTCTCCTCGGTGCGACAAAAAAGGCATCCCATAGTCATTCCCCAGCTTTAGCAACTGCCAACGCGAGCTAGCTTGCCAAGCCGAGGATACACAAACGCCAGGCTGAGACCTTTACGATGCACATATTCACATTCTGTCTGGCCCGAAGATCTTCGGATTGGATGGTCAACAGATCCTTCCGTGACAGAATAATTTGGCGAAGATAGAGCGAATATAATCTGTTCATATTACTTATGGACTTCACTCCTTATCCCGATCGGTTTGGGTTTCTGCATATCGACCTGAACTCGTTTTTTGCTTCGGTGGAGCAGCAGTTGGAGCCGAAGTATCGGGGGCGGCCGCTGGCGGTTGTGCCTACGATGGCGGATACGACTTGCTGCATTGCGGCTAGCTATGAGGCGAAGGCGCTGGGGATCAAGACCGGGACGCAGGTGGGGGAGGCGAAGAAGTTGTGTCCGGAGATTGTGCTGATCGAGGGGAATCATACGGAGTATGCGAAATACTCGAAGGCGATTGCGGATGCGGTGGAGTTGTGTTGTCCGGTGGCGCATACGCCTTCGATTGATGAGATGGTGTGTCAGCTGATTGGGCGGGAGCAGGAGCCTCCGCGGGCGCGGAAGATTGCGCTGGATATTAAGCAGTCGATTTATAAGAACGTGGGTGTGGCGCTGCGGTGTTCGATTGGGATGGCCCCGAATCGGTATCTCGCGAAGATTGCGAGCGATATGCAGAAGCCGGATGGGCTGATCGGGCTGCTGCCTTCGCAGTTGCCGCGGGCGATTGCGCATCTTGAGCTGCGGGACCTGCCGGGGGTGGGGGCGCGGACGGAGGTTCGGCTGAATGCGAAGGGCATAACGACGATGGAGCAGTTGCTGGCGCTTGATCGTGCGGGGATGCATAAGTTGTGGGACAGCGTGTGGGGCGACAGGCTGTATCACTGGCTGCGGGGTGAGGCGACGGGGGACGATGGAGCGCCGGTGTCGAGTGGGGTGCAGAAGTCGCTGGGGCACTCGCATGTGATGGCTCCGGAGTTTCGATCGCAAGAGGGTGCGTGGTCGGTGGCGCATAAGCTGCTGCATAAGGCGGCGATGCGGCTGCGGATGGAGAAGTTTTATGCGGGGTCGATGGCGGTGACGATTCGGTTTCAGCTGACTCGGGAGCAGGCGGAGAGGATGGCGAAGGCGAAGAAACACTTCAGCGGGATCAAGCACTCGGGGTGGGGGATGGAGGCGCGGTTCAGGGATTGTCAGGATACGCTGACGCTGCTGGAGGTGCTGCGCGGGATTTGGAAGCAGAGGCCTCAGGGGGTTGAGTTTCAGCGACCGTTTTTTGTGGGGGTGACGCTGCGGGATCTGATTCCGGAGAATGAGCATCAGGAGGATCTGTTTGGGGATCCGAATAATCGCGGGCAGCTTTCGGCGACGATGGATAAGCTGAATCTGAAGTATGGGCATACGACGCTGCATTTTGCGGGGATGCTTCCGGCGCGGGAGAGTGCGCCTACGCGGATCGCGTTTACGCAGATTCCGGTGCAGTATGGGGTGGATTATATGTAAGCTGGGGGGACGTTATGAGCCTGCTCGATGGAAAGGTCGCCCCACAATCCTGGTTGGATAGAGTTAGTCCCAAGGGATTACTCATTACGTGCGGAGTCAGTTTTTTAGGTTCCACAATCGCGTTTCCGTTGCTCGCATTTGGTGCCTTCTCTGCGAAAGATGAGAACGGGTGGATTAATGGCCTTCTCATGCTGATCGTTGCAGTCTGGTTATTCAGCGGCTTGTTCCTTTTTGTTATGGGCGCTGTCTTTTGGATTCAGCACAGACACGATCGCGATGACACTGTCGTATAAGGGCCGTCTGGCGCCCTCTCCAACGGGCTTTCTCCACCTCGGTCATGCTGCGACCTTTTGGACTGCATACCAGCGGGCAAATAAGCCTCGTGGAACACTGCTGTTGCGTAATGAGGATCTTGATCCGCAGCGGTCGAAGGTCGAGCTTGTTGACGCGATGGTTGAGGATCTTGCGTGGCTCAGGATCGACTGGGAACCTCCGATGGTTTCGCAGTCGGGGCGTGCGGGGATTTATCGGCAGGCGTTTGAGAGATTGCTTGAGGCGGGGTTTGTTTATCCGTGCCGTTGCAGCCGAAAGGATCTAGCGCGCATGATGCACGCTCCGCATGAGGATACTGATGATGAGCCCGTGTATGACGGGCAGTGTCGGCCTACCGGTGAGGCTTTATCGCGGAGTCTTGTGCCGGGAATGAACTATCGGTTTCGTGTGCCGGATGGTGAGGCAATTCGTTTTCTTGATGCAAATATGGGTGCGCGGACGTTTACGGCAGGTGTGGACTTTGGGGATTTTCTGGTTTGGCGTAAGGATGGGTTGCCGAGTTATCAGCTGGCCTGCGTGGTGGATGATGCGGCGATGGCGATTACTGAGGTCGTGCGGGGGGCTGATCTGTTGAAGTCTACGGCGCGGCAGATCTTGTTGCAGCGTGCGCTGGGCTTGGCTGGTGTGGATTATTTTCATACGCGGCTGATGGTGGATGAGCATGGTGTGCGGCTGGCCAAGCGGCATGATGCTCTGGCGATTCGTACGCTGCGTGAGCGTGGATTGAGCCGCGAGGATGTGGTGGCGTTGTTCGGAGGCTGATAGACACATGACAGTTGTCATGTCGTTTCGTGACGTTCTCCACTGTTGCGGGGCTGCGGACCGGAACATGATCTCTTGTGTAAGCAGATGACGAGGAGGCAAAGATGCCCGCTACTGCAGTGATGCGAGAGACGGAGTTTGAACGATACGCTTCAGCGATGCAGCCGCAACAGGCGATTGCGGCGTTGAGCGGTGTGACGAAACGCTATGGCGATACGCTTGCGCTGGATGGGATGAATCTTGCGCTGAGGCCAGGCGAGGTTGTTGCGTTGCTGGGGCCGAATGGCGCTGGTAAGTCGACGGCGGTGCGGTTGCTGCTTGGGCTGATCGCACCTACTTCGGGGACGGCGCGGGTGTTTGGCGGCGATCCTCAGAATCCAGAGACGCGGCTTCGCGTAGGGGCGATGCTGCAGGTGGCGCGGATTCCCGAGACGCTGCGGGTCCGGGAGCATCTCGATTTGTTTCGCAGCTATTATGCGAATCCGCTTTCGGTAGCGGAGATTGTGCGGATCGCGCAGCTTGAGGGCATTGAGGACAAGATGTTCAGTAAGCTGAGCGGCGGGCAGAAGCAGCGCGTGCTGTTTGGGCTGGCGCTGTGCGGCGATCCTGATCTGGTGTTTCTGGATGAGCCTACGGTTGGCATGGATATTGAGGCGAGGCGTGGCCTGTGGCAGCAGATTCGTACGCTGGCGAATCGTGGCAAGACGGTGCTACTGACGACGCATTATCTAGAAGAGGCGGATGCGTTGGCGCATCGGATCGTTGTGATCAACAAGGGCAAGATCGTCAGCGAGGGGACGCCGGCGGAGATCAAGAGCGTGAGTGCGGGTCGCAAGATTCGGTGCCGTACGCGGTTGACGGTGGAGTTTCTTTCCGGGCTGCCTGGTGTCACGAGCGTGGAACAGAGCGGCGATGACGTTGTCGTCATGACTCCACGGGCCGAGGAGGTCGTGCGCGAGATGCTACTACGCGATGCGACGCTGAGCGGCCTCGAGATCGCCAGTCCCGCGCTGGAAGACGCTTTTCTTGCGCTTACTACTTCGCGTTGAACTTATGCAGATGCAGTACAGGGAGAATATTATGTCGACTCCATTTATCGCCTATCCTCAGCCAACGACGTCCGGCATCGCTCGGACTGTAAATATTTTTCGCAAGGAGACGAAGTATGAGTTTTTGAAGCTGCTGCGCAACCGGTCGTTTTCGCTGGCGGTTATTGCGTTTCCGATTATGTTTTATCTGTTGTTCGGCGTGACGAATCGGGGCGCGAATAGCAGCGGGATTCATATGGCCCGTTATCTGCTTGGCGGCTATGCGTGCTTTGGCGTGATTGGCGCGGCGCTGTTCGGCATCGGCGTGGGGCTGGCCGGTGAGCGGGCTGCGGGATGGCTGGAGGTGAAGCGCGCCAGCCCAATGCCGCCGATGGCTTATCTGTTTGCGAAGTGCATGGGCGCTGTCAGCTTTGGATTGATTATTGTTACGGCGTTGATTTCGCTTGCGCTTACGATGGGCGGAGTGTCGTTGAGTGCAAGTGAGGTATTGAGGATGTTCGGCGTGAGCGTGGTTGGGTCGGTCTCGTTTGCGAGTATGGGCTTTTTGCTGGCGCTGCTTGTTCCGGCGAATGCGGCGCCGGGCATTGTGAATCTGATCTATCTGCCGATGTCGTTCGTGAGCGGGCTTTGGATGCCGATTCAATATCTGCCGCACTGGCTGCAACGCGTGGCGGCGGCGTTACCGACCTATCATCTGGCACAACTGATGCTCCGTATCTTTGGATATGCAGACCATAGCTCGGCTGTGAGCCATTGGTTGAGTCTTGCTGGGTTCACGATGGTGATGCTGGGGGTGAGTTGGCTGGTCTTCAATCGGGCGCAGCAAAATGCCTGATGCGCGATACACTTTCGGGGACGCTATGACGAACAAGGAACAACTACCATGCGATGGGCCGAACATTGGAAGCCGCCAGGGCACCGGTTACATCTGGATTGCGTATTCGGTGTTCTTTTTTGTCGATCCGTTTCTGCGACGCAACCTGCGGTTCTGGCTGATATGCCTGGCGATCTATGCAGTCTTTCTGGCCGTCTATATCGGCTACATGCGGGCGCGGTCCACGAAGCAGCGGTATGTTTTGCTGGCAGCTCTTTATGTTCTGGGGATGGTGTCGCTTCCGATCAACTCCAGCTCAACGGTCTTCTTTGTTTATAGCGCGGCGTTTCTTCCATTCGCCGTACCTTCTGTACCGACTGTAGTTGCAGTGATGGCGGTGCAGTGCCTTGTAGTTGTAATCCAAGGCCTGCTGATGCATATCAATTTTATTCCGATCGCGATAACAGTCATCGTGACCATTATTGTGGGGACGAGCAACATCTTTGTGGCACAGCAGAAGCGCTCGCAGCACAAGCTGTTGATGGCCCATAACGAGATTGAACAGTTGGCCGCACTGGCCGAGCGGGAACGAATTGCGCGCGATCTGCATGATGTTCTGGGGCATACGCTGTCGGTGATTGTGTTGAAGTCGGAGCTCGCAGGAAGGCTGGTGGAGCGCGATCCGGCGCGTGCGGCGCAAGAGATTGCAGATGTGGAGAAGACGGCGAGGACAGCGCTGAAGGAGGTTCGCGAGGCGATTGGAGGGTACCGGTCGCAGGGGCTCGCTGCCGAGGTGGAGATGGCACGGAATACGCTGCAGACCGCGGGTGTTGCGCTGGCGTGTGAATCTTCGTTGCCGAAGTTGCCGGCCGCTGAAGAGACTGTGCTGTGCCTCGCGTTGCGAGAGGCTGTGACCAATATCGTTCGCCATGCGCACGCGTCGCAGTGCCGGATGCGCTTCGCGACAACAGAGGACCGCTTTCACTCGCTGCAGGTGGAGGACGATGGCCCTTATCCGATCAAGCAGGAGGGCAACGGATTGCGAGGAATGCGGGAACGAGTACAGTCGTTGGGCGGACGGTTTTCGATCAACAGTGAACATGGGACGACGCTGGTGGTGGAGCTTCCGGTCAGGTCAGACTCTTCGGCTACAGGGATGGTGCGGTAATGGCAGAGATCCGAGTTGTGTTGGCGGAAGATCAAGGTATGGTTCTGGGCGCGCTGGCTGCGCTGCTGGATCTGGAGACGGACATCTGCGTTGTCGCACGCGCTGCGAATGGACGAGCGGCAATGGATGCAGTGGCCAGCTGTTCCCCTGACGTGCTGGTCACTGACATTGAGATGCCGAGGATGACAGGGTTGGAGCTGGCTGCTGCGTTGAAGACGAGCCATCCTGAGGTACGGACGATTATTCTGACGACCTTTGCGCGACCCGGTTATCTGCGGCGTGCGATGGATGCGGGAGCTCGTGGGTATTTGCTGAAGGATAGGCCGGCGGCCGAATTGGCTGATGCGGTTCGGCGTGTGTATCAGGGGTTACGGGTGGTCGATCCTGCGTTGGCGACAGAGGCATGGAGCGCGGAGCCTGATCCGCTGACCGAGCGCGAACGACAGATTCTGCAACGGGCGGGCGATGGCAGGAGTAGCGCGGAGATTGCTACGGAGCTGCATCTCTCTGAAGGCACGGTGCGGAATTATCTATCGGATGCGATTGCGAAGCTGGGCGCCGCGAATCGCGTGGATGCTGCGAGAATTGCACGGGCGAAGGGCTGGCTCTGAAAGATCGCCAACCGTAGGCAACCAATTTAAGATTAGACGCTTTGTGACTCTCCTGCATCCCACGAAACGGGAGATACACAATGACCATCCATGCTATTCGTTTCATTGTTCGCGCTGTGGCCCTGTGTGGCGCGGCTATTTTGCTCACTACGGGTTGTAGCAAGAAGGACGACAATCATCTTAACTTCACGAACGCGATCAACACCTACTACGGTGCGCATGCCGCTTGCCTGTGGCCTCAGCCAGTGAAGTTCCCCGTGCAGGCTGATACGTCGGATACGAGTAAGACGTCGGGATACGATGCGCTGGTGGATCAGGGTTTGCTGGCGAGAACGACCGCTGAGAAGAAGAAGCTGATTATCGCGAGTAAGCAGGTAAACAACTACGACCTCTCCGATAAGGGGCGCACAGTGTGGACGGCAGACGTGCAGCAGCCTGGGTTTGGCAATTTTTGCTACGGACACCGGAAGGTCGACAGCATCGATTCGTCTACGCCAACGACGAGCGATGTAGGAGCTGCGACTCAGGTTCACTATCGCTACAGCCTGGCAGATGCTCCAGGATGGGCAACTGCGGCTGAGACGCAAAATGCCTATCCGCAGATTCGCGCCGATCTAGGTGGTCCGCAGATGGGACTGGCGACGTTGAGCAATACGAGCAACGGATGGGTGGTCACGAGCGCACCTGGCGAGCGCAATACTGCTACAAGTGCCGACGGCAAGATCGTCGAATAAGCAATGGCTGACAAAAACGATAGACCAGCGAGGTGATGTGTCTCTCGCTGGTCCATTTTTACTTCAGGATTTGATTACTGAGCGTAGTCCTGATCGGTCTGGTCGTCCCCGCTGGGGCCTCCGCTCATGGCGATTGCAGTCTGGATTTCGGAGTAGGGCTTCATCTGGTATTCGTTCGGCGGAATATTGCCGGCGAGGTTGCGGACGAAGTAGTCCCAGCGGCGGCGGGCCATGTAGGGCGAGGCCTCCGCGTATCCGTGGGCGACGTTGGGGATCATCAAAAGGTCGAAGTCCTTGTTGGCTTTGATGAGGGCATCGACAACGAGCAGCGTGTTGTTTGGGGGGACGTTATTGTCCATGGTTCCGTGAGCCAGTAGGAGATGACCTTTCAGGTTTTTGGCGATGTTCTGGTTGGCCTGGCTGTCGTAGTTGCTGGTGCCGTCGGGGTTCTTTACTTCGAGGCCAGCCCACTTCTCGGCCCAGTCGTCTTCGTAGACGCGCTGGTCGTGATTGCCGCTTTCGGCGATGCCGACCTTGAAGAAGTCGGGATAGTTGAACATAGCGGCAGCCGTAGCGTTTCCGCCGCCGGAGTGTCCGTACATGCCAGCACGGTCGATGTCGATCCAGGGATACTTCGCAGCGAGTTCCTTCATACCGGCGACCTGATCGGGGATGGTGTTGTCGCCGAGGTTGCCGAAGTAGAACTCGTGGAAGGCCTTGGAACGCCAGGGTGTGCCCATGCCGTCGATGCAGACGACGACGAAGCCTAGCTCGGCCAGCGACTGCATATCGCGGTGCGCAGCGGAGAAGCTACGGTTGCCGCAAGAGCCGGTCTGCGGGCCGGGATAGACGTTGTTGACGATAGGGTACTTCTTTGATGGGTCGAAGTTCGTAGGCTTGAAGAGGAAGCCGTAGAGATCGGTCTTGCCGTCACGCGCTTTGACTGTGATGGGTGTAGGAAGAACCCAGCCGGTGGCGATGAGTTTAGTGATGTCCTGCTTACCAACTTCGACGAGGACTTTGCCGTTCGTGTCGCGAGCGACTGTAGTCTGCGGCTGAGTTGGTGTGGAATAGACGTCAACGAAGTAGCGACCATCGGGTGAGGGTGTGATGGCGTGATCGGCGTTCTCTGGTGTGAGGAGCTTCTGGCCAGAGCCGTCGAAGTTGATGCTGTAGTAGTGGGAGAAGTAGGGGTCGCGGCCGGGCTCTTTGCCGACGGCGAGGAAGTAGATTTTGCGAGCGGCTTCGTCGATCGACAAGACCTGCGTGACGTTGCCTTCACCGTGGGTGATCTGGTTCTTGAGCTTGCCGGTGGTGAGGTCGTAGAGGTACATCTGACCCCAGTTGTCGCGTTCGCTGAACCAGAGGAGTTCGTTGGAGTTGGGAAGATAGGCCCAGTTCACCTTGTTGTTGCCGCTCTCGTAAAACTTGGGAGCGGTCTCGCCCATGACTTCGCGGACGTCGCCGGTGGAGGCGTCGGCGATGCGGAACCACTCCTGCTTGTGGTCGCGTGAGGTGGAGACGAAAGCAAGATGAGCGCTGTCGGGGCTCCACTGGACGTCGTCCCAGCCGCTGCCGCCGCGGCAACTGATGTCGTCGCAGAGTGTGGAGCGATGTTGATCGGCCGGCATCTTGAGGCGGATGACCTTGGGGGCGTCGACGTCGATGACGACGCGCTCGATCATGGTGACATCTTTATCGCCTACGAAGGGATACTTCCACGCCTTGAGTTTGGGATGGCCGTTGGTGACGGGGACGAGGTACATCTCACCGTCTTTGCGCTGATCCTGCTGGAAGGTGGCGATTTTTTTTGAGTCGGGCGACCAGACGAGGATGGGGCTGTCGCTCTGCTGCCAGCCGGCGTTATCGGTGGCGTAGCCGTAGTCCTTGACGCCATCGGTGGTGAGTTGGGTCTCTTTGCCGGTGGCAACGTCGCGGACCCAGAGGTTGCTGTCGCGGAGGAAGGCGGCCTTGGTCTTGTCGGGCGAGATCTCGGATGCGGCGCGGTTGCGGCCTCCGGCGGGGCGTTCTGCCTGGGCGCCGGTTTCGGTCTTGCGCTGCGTACCGACGGGAGTGCAGACACCGGCACCGCTGAGGTCACAACGAAATTGACGTCCACGGAGAGAGGCAACGACTGTATCGCCGGAGAGCGTGAAATCCGTAATGGCGAGATGGTGCGCGTCAGCCGTCATTCTTCCGTTGGAGGCTGCGGTAAGAGCGCTGGCAAGTTTTGCGTGATCGAATGCTGGGCCCTTAGTCCCCTTGGCGGGATCGACCAGAGTGAACGTTACGCCTTCGGGGCCGCGGTCTCGATACCAAAACCGGCCATCGGCCAGCCACGTGGGATTACTGACGCCGTGGTAGACCAGCGGGTTCACGTTGTAGTTCATGAACTTCTCGGCATGGGCGTAGTCGTCTGTTGTGAGTTGCTTTGCGGGTTCTGCCATTGCCGAGGCTGCGACACAGCTTGCAATCATCATCGCCGCTATCGCCGAGCGACACTTACCAAAAAACTCCATAGTTACAGCCTCCGATTTTTGCACACCCAATTGTGGGGGATGGATAGAGCTAAGTCTACCGTCATTTCGGGCGATTGAAGCCCTGTGTCAGCACTTTGATGGACGCGTCGAAGGCAGGTTCGGTAGCGCGGTTCGCGCTCTAAGTGCCGCCGGAAGCTCGTGCCTTCCATAGAATTTGCCGTAGAATCCCCATCCATACCGGGACGTCGCTGGCAGTGAGGCCCATGCGCAACACCAGTCTTCGAATCTGCGCTTCGTCGCAATTGGAGGGGTGACGGCGGGTGTAGCCGGTCTTCTCGAGGACTTCGTTGAAGAGGATGGTGAAGCGTTCGACCTCGTCTGCGCGGGCAGCCTCGGGGACGCCGGTGCCGCTGTGGACGCCGGTCTGACGAACCAGTTCGTACAGGCACACGGCTACGGCCTGGCCGAGGTTCATCGAGGGATGGCGAAGGTCTTCGTGCTGCTGCATGGGGATGGTGAGGAGCCAGTGGCAGCGGCTGAGCTCGTCGTTGCTGAGGCCGGTCTTCTCGGAGCCGAAGAGAAGGGCAACGCGGCTGTCTTCGCGCGCAAGTTCGGTGTGGATTGCGGTGGAGGCTTCGGGTAGGGCATGCAGGGGATGCTGGAGGGCCCGCTCGCCTACGGCGGTTGTACCAACTACAAGGGTGCAGCCGGCAACAGCCTCGGCAACGGTGGCAAAGGACTTCGCTTCGGCGAGGATGGCAGAGGCATCGACTGCGGAGCGAGCTGCTTCGAAAGGGACGGCGTAGTCGTTGACTATGCGCAGATGGCGGAAGCCAAAGTCGTGCATGGCCCGGGCCACCGCGCCGATGTTGCCGGGGTTTCGGGCGCGTACCAGAACGATCGTGATGCGGTCGAGTTGTTGGCCGGACTCCACTGTGGCTATTTTAGGCTGCGCAAAAAGAAGCGGCCTGCTTGAACTGCACAGGCCGCTTCGGTTGCTTACTCAGGCAAGGCTTGATCGGAGATGATTCCGTTCTAGCGTGGAGCCTTTTCGTCGTTGTGTTTCTCGTTGTGGATCTGCTGGCTGGCGTGGTTCTGTTCGCGGTTGATCTGCTGGTGTTCCTGCGGGGTCAGGTGGCCGCCGTTAGCTTCGCGGTCAGCGTGCACCTGCTGGTTGATATGCTGTTCGCGATTCTCCACGCCGGCGCCTTCGTGCGGAGTCATGTGTCCGTTGTTGATGCCATTGGCTATGCGCTGCCGCTGGTTATTCTGCCGCTGGCCGACTTCGCTGTTGCCGTAGTTCTGGGTTGCGGCGTTGTGCTTGTCGTCGTAGATCGACCGGCTGACGTTGTTCTGGCGCTGGTTGATCTGCTGGTGTTCCTGCGGGGTGAGCTTGCCACCATTGGCGGCGCGATCAGCCGCGACCTGGTGGTTGATGCTGGCCTCGCGATTCTCGAGATTTTTGGTCTCTCCTGCATTGAGCTTGCCGGAGCCTACGCCGTTGGCGATGCGTTGCTGCTGGTTCTCGCGCCGCTCATTCACAGTACCCATCGCCATGGTGTGTGGGCGGCCACCGTTGGCCGAGGCGAGCTGTCCGCGATCGGCGCGCATGACCTGCTCATGGTTGAACTGATTCACAGTGGGCTGGAAGTGCTGCTCGTGGAGAGCGATGCGCTCCTGTTCGCGCTCCTGCGCCCGTATGCCACCATTGCCGCCGTTGTAGCTGACGCGACTGTAGTTGTTGTTCACGATGACGGTCTTGGTGTAGACATTGTGTACGTTGACGATGTTGATATTGTTCACGGCTCGGTTATAGGCGAAGGTGCCGTGGTCCCAGTGACCGCCCTCATAGCCGACGCCGCCATAGCCGAAGCCATAGTTCACGCCGCCGTAGAAGCCGATGTGCGGCCCCCAGTAACCGACGTGGAAGAGGTACGCTCCATTGGTCCAGCCCCAGAAGCCGGGGGTCCAAAGCATGCCGACGGCTGGCGGCTGAACCCATACGCCGGGAACCCAGTAGTAGCCCTCCGGTCCATAGGCCCAATAGCCTGGTGTCCAGAGATAGCCCTCGCCGGGGCACAGTGGCTGTGTGTAAACAGGCAATGCGGGGGGCGCAATGTTGACGGAGATAATGACTCCCGCAAAAGATGCTGCCGGCGCAAGCATCAAAGCTGCCGCTACAAGAGACTTACCGATAAAACCACTGACTTTCATGCATCTACCCCTGGGATACGGCATCACGCTAAAAAGGAAGCGCTGCCTCAAAATTTGGATCAACTGAATACGTCTCTATTCAGCCTACCCCACGTTGAAACACATGATCAGCGTGGAAGTTTTCCAGTTTATTCGCCTGGATTGGGTAGTTGGGATACAACAAAGGTGGCAGTGGACAGCAACGTTTCTGCGTGATAAGGCAGCGCCGAAACGGCCTCATCTACACTCATACCTTGTATGAACAGATAATTTGCCTTTGCGCAGCGCCAGAATTTCATGTCGGATAACTTTGCCCAAACCGTCAAGCAGCAGGCCGATATCGTTCGCATCATCGGCGAGTATGTGAAGCTGCGCAAGACGGGCGCGCAGAATCATACCGGGCTATGTCCTTTTCACAAGGAGAAGACGGGTTCGTTTTCTGTCAACGCGACGCATGGTTACTTTTACTGTTTCGGCTGCCATGAGAAAGGTGACGTCTTCACATTCGTGATGAAGATGGAGAACATCAGCTTTCCGGAAGCAGTGCGTGCCGTTGCAACGAAGGCTGGTATCCCGCTGCCGAAGCGTGAGTTCAGTTCGCCGGAAGAGGCACGTGAGGCTGGACTGCGGCGGCAGCTGATCGACATTCATGAAGCAGCGACACAGTATTTTGAAGCGCACCTGAAGAGTCCCGAGGCGGCGCGGGCGCGTGAGTATCTGACCGGGCGCGGCGTTACTGTGGAGACGATTGCGAAGTTTCGCATTGGCTATGCGCCAGATGACTTCAACGATATGCGCGAACGTTTGAAGCCGCACTTCAACGAAGAAGTGATGCGTGCAAGTGGGCTCTTCAGTTCCAAGGAGCAGGCCGATGGGTCGCAGGGACAGCTCTATGCAAAGTTTCGCAAGCGCATCACCTTCCCCATTGCAAATGAGCAGGGCAAGACGATTGCGTTTACGGCAAGAGCGTTGGATGAGGTCGACGACAAGGGGCGGGCGATTGCCAAGTACATGAACTCGCCCGAGACGGCGCTGTACTCGAAGGGACAGGTACTGTTCAACCTCGACAAGGCCAAGGCCGATATGCGCGCCCATGACTTTGTCCTGCTGGTTGAGGGGCAGATGGACTGCATCTCGGTATACATGGCCGGGATCAAGAACGTGCTTGCAGTCTCTGGCACCGCGTTTACGGAGATGCAGGTGCGCCAGATCAGCCGCTTCACCAAGCGCGTCGTCGTCAACTTCGATCCTGACAATGCCGGGGCAGGCGCTGCCGAGAAGGCGATCGCCCTGCTGACCGAAGAGGACTTCGAAGTGAAGGTGATCACGCTTGAGGGCGGGCTTGACCCCGACCGCTACGTTCGCGAGCACGGCATCCAGGCCTATATGGCTGCGCTGCGTACGGCAAAGCGGTACAGCGACTTCCTGATCGACAGGGCTCGCCAACAGTTTCCACCGCGCACGGCCGAGGGCAAAGTGAAGGCGATGAACTTTCTACTGCCGCATATTCGCCGCATGCCTAATCGGATCCAGCGCGACGAGTTTGCCGCCGATGCCGCGCAGAAGCTGGGGATCGACTCAGCCATCCTGCGACAGGAGCTGAAGCAGGCCGCTGCTCAGCGTGTGGAGAGTGTGCGTGCCCATATGAACGATCCCGCCAGCGAGATGGAACGCATTCTGCTGCGTGCGTTGGTTCTGCCTGAAGACGACGCTGCACGGAGACTTGCAGCCGAACGGCTCTCCGGGCATCCGGAGTGGTACGACGGCCTGACTGCCGCTTCGGTCATGGAGGCACTGGCCCACGCACCGGCCCCTTCGAATCCCCTGGACGCGGCTCCCGACCAACCCAGCCGCGCTCTGCTGGCTCTCGCGCTGCGGCACGGCGACGACGCTGCAGAGTCGCAACAACCGCTGACCGAGCAAGTGCAGCATGCGCTGGATAAGCTCGAGCTGCGCTATATGCAGCGGCGGCAGCGCGAGATTCGTGGCTTGATCGCGGAGGCCTATCGGCGCAACGACGAGGAGATGCTGCGGAAGCTGACGGCTGAGAAATTAGAGGTTGACGGCTGGCTGCGCAATCACTGATTGGTTGTATCCCTCCCCCGAAATGGTCACGTTAGAATAGTTCCGCATGCCATCTGGCCTCATAGCTCAAGACCCTGGAGATTGCTGAACCGCACCTATGGCCGGATTCCAACGCATCCTGAAAAATCTAGGCGCCATGTTCACGGGCCGGCTGTTGACGATCATCCAACAGGTCATCATTCCGCCTATCTTCATTTATCGCTATTCGACGGCGCAGTTCGGAGAGTGGGGGGTTCTGTCGGGTGCGGTGGCAGCGCTGGGGATGCTGAACTTCGGCGTGCAGACGTACATGAACCAGGATCTCGCCGTGCGCTACAACCGGGGCGAGGCCGGGGGGTACCAGGTGCGGCAATCGACGGCGCTACGTCTCCTGGGGGGCGTGGTTCTTTGCGCAATGACTCTTTCACTCGTCGTCTTCGTACTGCCGATCGATACGATGCTGAAGCTCGATATCGGCAGGCGGGCGACGCAACTTACCGCATACCTTCTGGCCTGCCAGGTATTGCTGAATATCCTCTTTGGATACTTCACCGGAATCTACATGGGGGTCGCGCGGGCTCACCGCGGATCTTACTGGAGCAACTTCCAGGCATTTTTTTCTGCTCTTTTGCTGTTACTTTGCGTGTCGCTGCGAATGCCCTTCCCGGTGCTGGCAAGCGCGATGCTGTTGTCGATGAGCGTTTCGATTGTGTGCGTCCTCTTCGATCTGCACCGCACGGCTCCCGATCTATTCCCTAACATCCGATACTGGGACCGGAGCGCGGTCAAGGAGATCCTGAAACCCAGCGGCTACTTCGGCCTGATCGCGGTCTCCACCTTTCTGACCTACCAAGCACCGCTGATCGTGTTGCAGCGCGTGCTGGGGCCGGTAGCCGTTGCCGGCTTCATTGTCATGCGGCTCGTCTTCTCTATGTGCCGACAGATGCTGTCGATCTTCACGCAGTCAATGGGTGCCGAGATCACCCACTTGTTCGGCCGCGAGGACTGGCCGGCGCTTTCGCGACTCTATGACTACTCTGAGCGGTTCGTCTTCTTTTTGATCCCGCTCGTCAACACGGGCGTCCTGCTGCTGTCGCCCATCCTGATCACGGTCTGGATGCACAAGCGCGCTGAACTCTTCTCGCCATACCCGTACGTTCTGAGCGCGGCTATCTCGATGGTCATCAGCCTGAAGGAGCACAAATTCCAGTTCCAGTATTCGACCAACACGCACGAGTCGCTGGCCCGGACGATGTTCTCCACCTATGCAATCATGGTGATGCTGTCAGTCGGCATGGTTCACTTCGCCGGAGTCGCAGGGTTTCTCTGGACGTGGCTGGCAGTGGAGACGTTTCAGGTGGCGCGGATCATCAGGCTCAATACAGAGCTCTTTGCCTATGACACCTTGGAGTTCACCTATTTGCGCCGTCTGTTGGGATTCTGCCTGGCATCATTGGTTATCTCGCTGGGGCTTCTGCAGCGGACGTCGACATACCCGCTGCTTTGGCAACTGGGCATCGCGACGACCGTGGGCGTGATCGTTGCAGGTATTTCCTGGCCGCTGTTTGGGGTGGGCGACGTGGTGAAGAAGATGTCCGGGCAGTTATTTCGGAAGTTTGCGTAAAGCTCCCTCCCATGACGTTATAACGATTGTTATAATTTTCTTCGTAGGAGAGTCTTATGGCAACTGCAGCCAAAATCATCAGCATTGGAAATTCGGTAGGGGTTATTTTGCCCAAAGAGATTTTGAACCGGCTTCATGTCGAGAAGGGGGACACGGTCTACTTCACAGAGGCTCCCGATGGAATTCGTCTGTCCCCTTATAACGCCTCATTTGGCGAGAAGCTCGACGCGTTTGAACATGTAGTGCGCGAAAACCGCGACGTTCTGAAGAAACTGGCGGAATAATGGACGAGCCGATCTGGCTTGATAAGCCAGAGGTTCTCGTCGTTCATTCAAGGCAATTGGCGGAGCACGGTGGCTCGGATGGTCTTCGTGATGAGACCCTCCTCGATTCGGCGCTATCCAAGCCGCGTAACGTCTTTGCTTATACCGACGATGCGACGCTTCCGCGACTAGCCGCCTCGTACGCTTTCGGACTCGCTCGAAATCACGCCTTTATAGATGGGAATAAACGTACTGCGCTAGTCATCTCAGAAGGCTTTCTGCGCCTGAACAGGCTGAGGGTGGTTTCGACTCCCGAAGATAAGTACTTCACTTTTCTGCACTTGGCGGACAGCTCTCTTAGCGAAGAGGAGCTGGCCGCCTGGTTCACCCAACACACCGTTCCCTTGAAAAAATGACCCGTTTTCAGACTACAGATCCCGGATATAAGAACAAACATGGCCAAATCGTCATCGCCAGGACAGGTTTTCCCTCGGAATCCTTCCCCGGGCAGACGATTTATCACATGCGATGCGGCCATTGCAGCCACGATTACGGCTCCGCAGGCAAGGATATTCACCTGCGGCGCTGTCCCCGACACCAAAATGGCGTCAAGGGAGAACCCTTGCGTACACCGCCACCGAACCTTTTTTCCACGTAAAGCGTCTAAAGTAATGTGGTATGCTGTGATTCGCTGGGGGAGTGTGCCCTTGAATGCCCTGACCTCCTTGAAGGTCATACGGCTGGCCAAAGCGGTCTAAACCGCCATCTGCTCCCTGCCATTTACGCAACAACCAAGGGATCACTCCGCCTGGGTATCGGTTACTGTGCCTGGCGGCATCCCAATCATAAGAATCTTTCGCAGGAGTGCGCACAGCCGTGGCTGAAGAAATTGACAAGTACGAAGACGACATAGACAAGCTCATCGACACCGGTAAGGAGAAGGGGTATCTCACCTACGGCGAGGTCAACGACCTGCTGCCCGGAGATATCACCACACCGGATGATCTCGACGATCTGCTGACAACCATCAACACGCAGGGCATTGATGTGCTCTCGGGCGAGTCGAAGTTCAGCGGAGACCGCGACAAGTATGAGCCCGAAGCCGGCGAAGAGTCCGAGGACGTAGAGCTTGACCTCTCGCCCGGCACACTCGAGAAGACCAACGACCCCGTGCGTATGTATCTGCGCGAGATGGGCACCGTTCCGCTGCTGACGCGTGAGGGCGAAGTCGAAATCGCCAAGCGTATCGAGCGTGGACAGCTTCGCGTGATGAAGGCCATCTCGCGTTCGCCCATCGTCATCCGCGAGATCGTAGCGCTGGGCGAAGACCTGAAGCGCGGGGTGCGCAACATCAAGGAAGTGGTCACCTTCGACGAAGAAGAGCTGACCGAAGAGATCCTTGCTGCACGCGTTCGTGCAACTGTCTCCCGCATCGACGTGATTCTGAAGCACCAGAAGAAGATTCACGCTCTCGAAGAGAAGTTCGCTACCCCGCACGGAAAAGATGCTAAGGCCAAGGCCAAGGACGCGCGCAAGACCCGCTGGCTGATTGGCCGCGAGCACGTCTACATCAACCGCATCGTCCGCGAGCTGAAGTACACCAACGGCGAGAAGAAGCGGCTGCTCGACAAGGTCAACAAGACCGTCGACGCGATGCGCACTCTGGAGCGCCAGATCAAGACGCTCGAGACCAAGCACGAGGCCTCGAAGTCCGAAGAGCTGCGTAAGGAGTACAAGCGCCAGCAGAAGAACTGCCGCACCGACCTCGAGCGCATCGAGCAGGATGCCGGTATCTCCATCGCCGACCTGAAGCGCACGCAGCGCGAGATGATCCAGGGCGACATGGACGCAGAGCGCGCCAAGCGTGAGTTGATCGAGGCAAACCTTCGCCTCGTCGTCTCCATCGCGAAGAAGTACACCAACCGCGGCCTGCAGTTCCTCGACCTGATTCAGGAGGGCAACATCGGCCTGATGAAGGCGGTCGATAAATTCGAGTACCGTCGCGGTTACAAATTCTCGACGTACGCGACGTGGTGGATCCGTCAGGCCATCACCCGCGCCATCGCCGACCAGGCCCGCACCATCCGTATTCCGGTGCACATGATCGAGACCATCAACAAGCTCATCCGCACCTCGCGTCAGCTGGTGCAGGAGCTTGGCCGCGAGGCGTCCTCGGAGGAGATCGCCCGTCGCATGGACATCCCTGTTGCGAAGGTCCGCAAGGTCCTCAAGATCGCCCAGGAGCCCATCTCACTCGAGACGCCGATTGGTGAAGAGGAAGATTCCCATCTTGGCGACTTCATCGAAGACCGCATGGCTGTCAGCCCGTCCGACGCCGTGATCTCGGTGAACCTCAAGGAGTACACCTCGCAGGTCCTTCGCACCCTGACACCGCGTGAAGAGCGCGTGATCAAGATGCGCTTCGGCCTCGAAGATGGCTCCGAGCACACGTTGGAAGAGGTAGGCCAGAGCTTCCAGGTGACGCGCGAGCGCATCCGCCAGATCGAGGCGAAGGCACTCCGCAAGCTCCGTCACCCCAGCCGCAGCCGCAAGCTGAAGGCCTTCGTCGACGGCGTCAAGGAAATGTAGTCCGCGCACTCTTAAACTCGAAAGCCCTCGCGTTGGCGGGGGCTTTTGATTTTAACCAACAATAGATGTTTGTGTTACGCCTGCGCCGCCGCATGAAAGCCATCGCACCCACTGATTGGCGTCACTTTCAAGTGCAGCGAAGCGTGTTTCGGATGGCCGCAATCATCCAGCATGTTCAACGGCGCTTTATGGCTTGTGAGGATCGTCACCAGCGCCGAGTTCTTCGCATGGTTCTCCCCGAAATGCGTACAGAGCCCGCACTGCCCAGCGTGTACCGATTGCATAGACGACCTCCTGTTTTCTTACTCAGACGTGACGATCGCGATACGTCGTTGCCTCGACGCCGCGATTAAACAAAAACTTTACGGCGACTTCGGTTCAGCTGTAAAGTGCGATCAACCCTGTCTTAGATCGCCCTCTCAGCCATCCGGGAACCTTGTGGGCTAACGCCACGTATCTTCTGCAAGATCGGAGACACCAACCCATGTACTTCGCCGACCCTGTCCCCACCGCCAACATGACCGACCACCAACGCGCCTGGTTTTACGCTGAGTTCGCGCACGCTCGCCGCGACGAGGTGATCGGTGTCCTGCTCGCTATCTTTCTCGGCAACTTCGGCGTCCACCAGTTCTATCTGCGCCGAACCGGACTAGGCATCCTTTATCTCTGCTTCTTCTGGACGGGCATCTCCGCCATCCTTGGCTTTATCGACGCATTCTTTATGCCGGGCCGAGTCCGCCGTTACAACGTGGAACAAGCCGCCTATATCGCCAACCAGATCCTCGCGGCCCCCGCGCAATCCACCCCAGAATCATTTACATCGATATCGACGGCACCGCACTGCCGGGCATGTGGCGGCCCCATCGAATCCGCAGCTACTTTCTGCCCTCATTGCGGGGCGGCCGCGGCCAATCAGCCCGCCGTTTAGCTTATTGCCACGCGACGGCGCTCTCCCTCAGATGGTCGAACTCCACGAAATCTCCGTTCGGCCCGGTCTGTACCTTCACCGGTGAACCATCCACAGTCACGTTATTTACCTTGCCGAACCGCCAACGCAGAATGATGTGCGCCGCAGAGTCTCCGCTGATCTTCAGTGAGTTCACGCCCCGCGACAGCTTGCGCCCTTCGAAGTCCGTGAAGTTTGCCTCCGCAGCGCCTGCGCCGCCAATCAGCTCATACACGCGGCGCTCGTCCAACGACTTCACGTTGCTGTTCCCGCTCTCACTCTGCGGAACCAGCGTCATCACATCTTCCGGAATCTTCGGGATGACTGCTCCTGCGCGAACGTACAGTGGCAGCACGTCGACCGGCGCGTCGACCGGCAGCGATCTACCTCCGGTGATGCGCGCGCCCGTCCAGTAATCCACCCAATCACCCTCCGGCAGATAGACGATGCGGAGAGTGTTTTCATCGACTACCGGGGCCACGAGAAAATCCGGCCCGAACATGTACTCGTCCTTAGCCATGCGCGCGCGATCATCGTTCTGATTCGTCAGCACCAGAGCCCGCATGATGGGCATACCAGTCTTCGCTGCTTCCTGGGCCGCAGCATAGCGATAAGGAAACAGGCTCATGTGCAGCGTTACATACTTGCGATACACATCGAGCGCCCGTGTCCCGCCGGTCTTCTCGTCCCAGTTCCACGGCTGTTGGTTCGTCTGCGACAGTATCTCCATCGTCGGCGAAAACGCCGAGTACTCCGTCCATCGCATCTGCACCAGCGGGTCCTGCGTGTCGGCCACCTTCAGATATCCGCCCAGATCAGCCGTCCACAACGGCAGCCCGCTCATGCCCGCGTTAAGTCCCGATGTCACAGCGGTCGGCAATCCGTTCTCGGGGCTGAAGCTCGACTCGTTATCTCCGCCCCACAGAAAACCGATGCCGTTTGCGCCAGCATGTCCATCCGTCGTCACGCTGCGGGCGAATAACACGCCGTTACCCTTTAGGTCCTTCTGGATCAGCTCCTCCATCGCGTTGTTGTAGAGCACCGCGTAGCGATTTCGCATCAGCCGCTTGTCGGTCCCGTCGGCGAACTTCACCTCGCCCTGGAAGCTTCCCTCGGCGTCATCATCCTTGAAGCCGTCGGCTCCTGCGGCGATCGCCTGCCGCACCTGATCCTGCCACCAGCGCTTCGCCGAAGGATTCGTGAAGTCGATCATCGACCCCGTCCCCTTCCACCAACGCCCCACATACGGCTTGCCATCGGGAGTCTTCACAAAAAATCCGTTGCCCGCCGCCTCATCGTAGTTCTCCGCATGCGGATCCATCTTGTCCGCGAAGCCTGCCTCATACGGTGGATTCGACTGCGAGTTGA
Source organism: Edaphobacter sp. (assembly GCA_036521575.1). Classification (GTDB taxonomy): domain Bacteria; phylum Acidobacteriota; class Terriglobia; order Terriglobales; family Acidobacteriaceae; genus Edaphobacter. The sequence goes on from DATDHL010000638.1 coordinate 38,479, forward strand.
TCCACGATGTATGCCACAGCACCAGCTTGTAGCCCGCTCCGTGCAGATGTTTCACCATCGCTGCAGCGTCGTCGAACTGCTTCGGATTGAATTTGTAACTGTTATAGGACGTTGTCCAGGGCGAGTCGATCAGGATCACGCTCGCCGGCAATCCAAGCGCTCGGGTCTTGTCGACATCCTCCAATACCTGTGCCTGATTCTGGTGATAGTCGCGTCCCATCCACGGCGCGAAGGCCCAGTACGGCGGCAGAATTGCCCGTCCAGCCTGTGCGGTAAAGCGTTCAAGAATCTTCGGGAACTCCGGCCCCGTGAACAGCACCAGCCGCAGCTTCTGCGCGGGAACATCCACGATCACATCCGACACGCTTGTAGCATTCATATCGAAGGCTGCTTCGGAGGTTGTATCCAGCCAAAGCCCGTAGCCCGTCGTACTCATGAAGAACGGGATCGGCTGATAGGTTGACGATCCCTTGGCGCTGCCGTTGTCTTGCGAGGAGTTCATCACGATGGTGTGCGCATGGTTCAGCGTATTGAAGCGCTCGCCCAGCCCATAGTAGTTCCCAGCATCGCGCACGCGAAACCGCCAGTCCCCTACTGAATACGCAACGCTCGTGATCTCAACCACCCCCCGCGCGAGCTGCTTGAAGTGCAGCTTGTCGGTCATCACCGGGTTGCCTTCAAACTCAAAGTCATTCAACAGCAGGTCAGGCCCGGCATCGACGCCACGCCCCCCATGCTTGCCCGGCAGCGTCAACGCAACGGTATAGGGATCCTTCCGGACCAGCCCATCAATCGGAGCCTCCGCAGCCCTGCCCGCCGGAGCGGTCTGCGCAGTCGCTCCGCTCGCCGGAGCAACATCCTGCGCCAACACCATACCGGCGTGGCTCGCTAACAACACCGCAGACAGCACTCCCATTACCCGCATCGTAAACATCTCTCCGTACACTCCATCATCCAGTAAAGCCAGCAAAGACCAAAGAAAAAGGGCCCGCGTCTGGGACCCTTCTCTTTACTTTCCCTTGTAACAGCAATTTTGGCAAACGCCGTAGTGGAATCTCTCCGACTAGACGCCCGAGTTGCTGTGCTTGATTGCTGCCTCGTACCCTGCGGTAAAGCCGGAACGATACTCGTCGCGAACCGCGCCCTTCACTGGCGGGTGCAGGTACAGATGCGACGACTTGGCGTCGATCTTGCGCTTGGCTGCCCGATCCAGTTGCGCTGCTTCGACACCATCGCGATAGCCCTGCTGGGCCTGCTCTGTGCCTTGCGGCGGAGTATTCCATTCCTGCGTCTGTGCGGGGGAGGTTTGGTTCTGGGCGTGCGCGAAAATCGGAGCGCCGCTCATAAGAGCCACTGCCATCAGTGGCGTTGCAATGCGAATTAGCTTTTTCATCATTTCCTCATTGCCTACAGGCCGAAGTTCACCTTAAGGCCGACAGGGACACTAACATAGCCGCATAATCACTAGCAAATCGACAAAAGTGGGATGGACAACTTCAGTAACTGCAGGCTGTTGAGCGCACCCAAACCGTGAATCAAAGGCAAATCCGCATTCGTCCAACGTGAAAGCCGCGTGAATCCTGCCCACGCGGCCTCAATTGTTCTTGCAATAAACACAAAATTACATATTCGTATGGCCGCCGCGCATCTCCTCGTTGAAGGACGGCTTGATGAACGCCAGTTGCGCTGCAACCTCGGCCTCATACTTGTCGCGATGCCCCATCAGGGCCTCGGTCGGCGTGGCATACTCCGTATCCGCCGCCAGCAGCAGCACACCCTCGCGAGCCAGCGAAACCGCCGACTTCTGCAGCTCCTCAACCGTCGTGTTCAGGTACTGCGCATCCCGGGGATCCAGCAGCCACACCGGCTGTCCGCCGCCCAGCACGCCCGATAGCCAGAAGGCCTTCGCCGCCAGAAACTCCTGCCGCTGCGCCTCCGAGGTGTCGTTGAAGTTGAACCGCTTCTTCCAAGGGCTGTAGTAGCGCGTTGTTACCGGAACCGGCTGGCGGTTGCCGCTCTTGACCAGCTCCAGCTGCCCCTGGTCCATCGTCTTGCGCACCGCGTTGTAGATAAAGCCCTCGGCGAACGGCTGTTCGGGAGCCTTCACGATCTCGGCAAACGTCACCGTCATCGACGCGGCGACCTTCGCATGCAGTAGGCTCTCCGTCCCATCCTCAAGCCGTACCTCACCATGTACCAGGTACGTATCCGCACCCGAGGTCGACAGGTGGAACGGCCACTCGAACTTGCCGAAGCTCAGGGGGAATCCATGCAGCGTCAGATAGCAATCGGGCCGTGGATTCCTCAGCCGCTTGGCGGTCTCCGAAAGATACCCGCCCACCTCCTCCCGCAGATCAGCCCGGCTGAAATCGAACTTATCGCTTAGCTCCAGCACCTGCGTCTTCGACGTATCGCCGGCCAGTGCCAGCATGAACCGCGTCGTCGGGTTGCCGGAGAAGTCCTTACCCACTTGGCTCGAAACCACCACCAGCCCCGCCGCCTTAGCCGCCGCCTCTACCTGACCTGCCAATACCGCCTTCGATTCAATGCTCATTCCGCTCGTTTCGTCCTTTGCGCCAGGCGCCATTCAGATTTTTCGCAATCTCCTCTATTTTACGGCTCCAAGCGCCCCAAAACGGCTGTGCTCGGCCAAATCTCGCGTAAACTCACCCACTGGAGAACACCCATGGACCGTCGCCGCACCGCCGCCCTGGCGATCTGCCTCGCCACCGCCGTCACTGCTCTGCACGCGCAAGCCCCAGCACTCCCTCCTGCCGTAGCCAAATTCATCAAAATAAATGGCCCACGCACGCTCCTCACCCATGTGCGCATCATCGACGGCACCGGTGCCGCTCCCCTCGAAGACCAGTCCATCCTCATCGCAAACGGCAAGATCACCAGCATCTCGAAAAACCCCACCGCCAGCCAAGCCCAGGTCCTCGACCTCCACGGCTACACCATCATCCCCGGCCTGGTCGGCATGCACGACCACATGTACTACATCGCCCGGCCCAACTTAGACGCGCTAGGCAACAACGAGCCGCCCCTTATCGTCCCCCAGATGACCTTCTCGGCGCCGCGCATGTATCTCGCCGCCGGCGTCACTACCCTGCGCACCACTGGCAGCGTCGAGCCCTACACCGACCTGAACCTCCGCCGCGAGATCGACGCCGGACACCTCCCCGGCCCGCACATGGACGTCACCGGCCCCTACCTTGAAGGCCCCAACTCGCCCTTCATGCAGATGCACAACCTCCGCGACGCCGACGACGCCCGCCAGACCGTCCGCTTCTGGGCCGCCCAAGGAGTCACCAGCTTCAAGGCCTACATGAACATCACCCGCGACGAGCTGAAGGCCGCCATCGAAGAGGCGCATAAGCTCAACCTCAAGGTCACCGGCCACCTCTGCTCCGTCACCTATCTCGAGGCCGCGGAGCTAGGCATCGACAACCTCGACCACGGCTTCGTCGTCAACACCCAGCTCGACCCCGACAAGCAAGCCGACCTCTGCCCCAAGACCACCGGCACACCCACGCGCCAGAAGATGACCCCCGACAGCCCCGAGGCCAAAGCCCTCTTCAAGCTGCTTATCGACCACCATGTCGCCATCACCTCCACCCTGCCGGTCTTCGAGGCCGACGGCAACGGACGCCCGCCACTCGAGCCCCGCGTCCTCGCCGCCATGACACCCCAGGCCCGCGAGGCCTACCTCTACGTCCGCAACATCCAGAGCACCGCGCCCACCGCCCGCCAGAACCCCAACCCGCGCGCCGTCCTCTTCCAGCGCGAACTCGACATGGAGCGAGCCTTCGCCGCCGCCGGAGGAACCCTCCTCGCCGGACTCGACCCCACCGGCGACGGCCACGTCCTGCCCGGCTACGGAGACCAGCGCGAGGTCGAGCTCCTCGTCCAGGCTGGCTTCCCTCCCGTCGAAGCCATCAAGATCGCCACCCTGAACGGAGCCACCTATCTCAACCAGCAGGCGCACATCGGCTCCATCGCTCCCGGAAAAAACGCCGACCTCATCGTCATCAAAGGCGACCCCAGCGCCAAAATCTCCGACATCGAAAACGTAGAGATCGTCTTCAAAGACGGCGTAGGTTACGACTCCGCCAAACTCTTCGACTCCATCAAAGGCCGCTACGGCCAATACTGAACTACTTTTTTACCGAGAGCCCGGTCCGTCCCCCATCGCATCTGCATCGAAGCAACAAGCAACTGCTGGCAACGCTCACAACTGTCGAGGAGTCCCGTGAAGGCAGCAGTCTTCAACTCTTTCCGCCGCACAGTCCCACCCGTTCTAACCGTCCAGGACGTCCCCCGCCCAAAGCTCGCGCCCGGATACGTCCTTCTCCGCGTCCTCGCCTGCGGAGTCTGCCGTACCGACCTGCACATCATCGAAGGCGACCTCCCGCCCATCCGCCCCTATCTCATCGCCGGCCACCAGATCGTCGGCGAGGTGGCGGAAGGAGGCTCCCCAGCGCTACCAGACGGCGCACGCGTAGGCGTCTCCTGGGTCGGAGGAACCGACGGCATCTGCCCCTACTGCCTCCGCGGCGAAGAGAACCTCTGCGACAACCCCGTCTTCACTGGCTACACCGTCGACGGAGGTTACGCCGAATACGTCCTCGTCCGCGCGGGCTTCATCTTCCCCCTGCCCCCCGCGCTGGATAACACCCACGTCGCCCCCCTGCTCTGCGCCGGCATCATCGGCTTCCGTAGCCTGCGCGTAGCCGGCGTCAAGCCTCGCGAACGTGTCGGCCTCTTCGGCTTCGGCTCCTCGGCCAGCCTCACCATCGCCGTCCTCCGTCACTGGGGCTGCGAGGTCTACGTCTCCACCCGCGGCGAAGCCCACCGCGCCGCAGCCACCGCGCTCGGCGCAACCTGGGTCGGCACCGACCAGCAGAGCCCGCCCGTCGAGCTAGACCGCGCCATCACCTTCGCCCCCAGCGGAGCCGTCGTCGTCAGCGCGCTCTCCAGCCTGCGCAAGGGCGGCGTCGTAGCCATCAACGCCATCCACCTCGACCAGATGCCTGCCTTCGACTACGACAAGCTCCTCTGGGGCGAGCGACAAATCCGCAGCGTAGCCAACATGACCCGCGCCGATGCCCGCGACTTCCTCAAGCTCGCTGGAGAGATTGGCATCAAGCCCCACATCAAAGTCTTCCCTCTCGCCCAGGCCAACGAAGCCGTACATGCCGTCAAGCAGGAGACCGCAGACGGAGCCGTCGTCATCGTTCCGTAAGGAGTTCTTTGTCTACTTGGCCGGCATCGGCACGCCCTGCGGCAGTGAGCGGTTGCGATCCTTAAGCCACTCAAGAGGAATCTTCTTAATCGACTTATTTCGATCACTCAAGTCCGGCATGAATATTTCGAGCCCAGCCTCTGGCGTCATCCGACTGACACCATTGACGAGTTGCGCCTGGTAATTGACCAGATCAAGATCAAACCAGGCGTCATCCGATGCGTCGATCAGAGTAAGGTCAGCCTTGTGCATGGTAAGCTTGCCGAAGTCGACCGTACCCCCCTCGAATCGCAGGAAATTGTGCCACTGGGCGAGCCTTGTCTCGTCGTTAGGAGCGTTGCCGTAGATCAGCACAAGATCGGGCGCCGCCACCGTGATACTGGTCAGCAGCCCACGAATATGGGGCGGCGGCAGCAGCTTCGTCGTATCCAGGTAAAGATCGTTGCCCGAGACCTCGACGCCCGACACAGGCGTAGAGCCCACAATATCCTTGATGTCCACGTGAAGCCCACGCATCAAGCCTTTCACCGGAACCCTCAGCACGCCGATCCTGGTGATGTGCAGATGAACGCGCCCATCCGGCATGGCCGAGATCGTGCTGACCATCTCGACTGGCAGCGGCATCAACAGCTTATGCAGAGTACCGCTGATTTTGAGTTGATCTCCCTCACCCGTCACAGCGATCTTCTTGAGCGGAGATCCAGCCATGTTCGTGTTGAGGAAGATGCCGATGTCGCCGAGATTCGCGTGAATGACGCCCTTCTCGATAAGGAAGACAAACGACTCTGGATCATCGAGCGAAGGCTCATCGTCCTTTCGGGTTCGCAGCATCTTGCCACGAATCCAGCGAACGTAGATACGAAAGTCCGGCCCTTTGCGCAACATCAGGTTGTGCGCGTAAACCGTCGTCGCTCCGTCGTCATGAGCGATCACAACGCTTGGTGCCGGTACAGGCGCCGGGCTGGTCATTGGCTGGCTTGAAGCATCAGGTCTCGTACGCACCGGCCACACAAGCCAGACGAGGAAGAGCACAACCGCGACCAGTGCAGCAAAAAGCGCGTAGCGTGAAGGGCTCATAGGCAATGTGAGGTGGCCGCGGAAACTCCTGATTCTCTTGCTTATAGGATGCAAGCGCCTGCGATACAGTCGCCCTCGGATTGAAGGGCTCTCACGCAAGCCGTCAACACATTACCTTGACACATAGATTATCCGTAAGCTATCACTTACCGTAAGTGAATACTTACCTACAAGCCGGGCTCGACGCCCTCGGCGACGGCACCCGCATGGCCATCTTCCAACGACTGGCCAACGGACCCATGGCCGTTCACGAACTCGCAGGAACCCTTCCCGTCAGCCGTCCGGCAGTCTCACAGCATTTGCGTGTACTCAAGGACGCGGGCCTCGTCACCGACAGGAAGACCGGAACCCGCCGCCTCTACCAGTTAGATCCGGAAGGAGTCGCTCGCCTACGTGCGCACTTTGACCAGGTCTGGGACAAGGCCATGAGCGCGTTCCAGGTCTCTGTTACCTCTCAGAGAGTCGCACCACAGAAAGGGGAAGAAAAGCATGCCAAACACCGTAGCAGGAGCCGTCGTCCGTAAAAACGTACGCGTTGATGTTCCCATCGAGCACGCTTTCTCGGTCTTTGTAGAACAAATGGAAACCTGGTGGCCCGCCGAACATCACATCGGCGAGAAACCCTTCCAGTCAATCATCGTCGAACCCCGCAAAGGAGGCCGTTGGTACGAGCGCGACGCCGAAGGAAACGACTGCAACTGGGGCCACATCCTCGCATGGGAGCCGCCGCATCGCGTCACCTTTTCCTGGCACCTCGGCCCGGACTGGAAGTTCAATCCTGACCTCGCCAAAGCCAGCGAAGTCGAGATCCGCTTCACCGCCGAAGGCCCCTCCGCCACCCTCGTCGAACTCGAGCACAGCGCGCTGGAGCGCCACGGCGAAGGCTACGAGAAGCTCCGCGAAATGCTCGACACCCCCAACGCCTGGAGCCGCACTCTCACCGAGTTCGCCAAAGCAGCTAATCAGGAGAGCAAAGCATGAAGCCCGTCATCTTCCTGCGCATCGCATCTGTCCTGACGTTCATTCACGCTGTCCTCCACACCATTGGAGGCGTCTTCAGCTCGCCGGACCCCGGTCCGCAACAGACAGCGGTGTCGGCGATGAAGGCAAACACCTTTCAGGTCTTCGGCGCGACCCGAAGCTATTGGGATTTCCACATCGGCTTCGGCCTCGCCGTCAGTATCTTTCTGACGGCCGAAGCCATAGTCTTCTGGCAGCTTGCCTCAATGGCAAAGACAGACGCCCTCCGCCTCCGCCCAATCCTCATAACGTTCATGGTGGCCTATCTTGTCTTCGCCGTGGTCTCCTGGACGTACTTCTTCCCGCCACCGGTGATCACCGAAGTCTTTATCACTCTCTGCCTCGGCGGAGCCATCGCGACCTCCAAATCGACCGCCACTGCCGTTCACCCTTCCTGAGAGAACACCCGTTCGAATTGCCGTGGCTGCCCTCCATCCCCCATCATGGAAGGCAGCCATGAATCTAGCCACGCTCCCCACCGAAGCCCGCAACCCCGCCTCCGAGCACATCGACCAGCTCTCCACCCTCGACATGCTCCGCATCATCAACGAAGAAGACGCAAAGGTAGCCGCCGCCGTAGCCGCCGAACTTCCCAACATCGCCCGCGCAGTCGATGCCATCGCCTCCCGCTTCGAACAAGGAGGCCGCCTCTTCTACATGGGAGCCGGCACCAGCGGCCGCCTCGGCGTACTCGACGCCTCCGAGTGCCCGCCAACCTTCTCTGTCCCGCCAACACTCGTGCAAGGCATCATCGCCGGTGGAGACTCCGCTCTCCGCACATCCAGCGAGCGCTCCGAGGACTCGCCCGAACAGGGAAGCCGCGATCTCATCGCAGCAGACTTTACCGAGCAGGACACCCTCGTCGGAATCGCCGCCAGCGGACGCACCCCCTACGTCCTCGGCGCACTCGCCCACGCCCGCTCCGTCGGCAGCCTTACCATCTCGCTCACCTGCGTCCCCAACTCTCAGATGGCCGCAGTCTCCGACATCGCCATCGCCCCCGTCACCGGCCCCGAAGTCCTCACCGGCAGCACACGCCTCAAAGCCGGAACCGCCACCAAGCTCGTCCTCAACATGCTGAGCACCGGCATCATGATCAAGCTCGGAGCCGTCTACGGCAACCTCATGGTCAACGTGCAGCCCACCAACGCCAAACTCGTCGACCGCGCGCTGCGCATCATCGCCGCAGCCACCGGAGTTGACCAACCCACCGCCGCGCATCTCCTCGAACAAGCAGGCAACAGCGTAAAAACAGCCATCGTCATGCAAAAACTCACGCTCACTCGTTCCGCCGCCGAAGCCAAACTCATCGCCGCGAAAGGCAAACTCGCCTTAGCTTTGCAGCCAGTCACAACCTGAGTCGATTGGCCCACCCGTCAATACTCTTCCCCAATAATTGCCCATTATTTGGCAGTCGGGGCAGCATCACTGTCGCCCTTCACCTCGCAGCCCTTCAGCGTGTAGTCAAAGCTGAAGGAGCCCGGCAGGGCCATATGAATGCGCTGCGGAACCTCGTAAGGGCCAACCTTCTGATAGTCGAGATTGATGTTTACTACAAGTTTGTTCTCTCCAAATTGGAGAGTCTCATCAAAGTTCCGAAAGCGAAACAACCCGTCCTCACCTGCGACAAAACCAAACGTCCCTGCTCCGCTCATCTGTGGAGATTCAAAGTTGGTTCGCGTGATGCGATAGCTCTTATCCATGTCGATAACAGCCTTGGCTTCGCCCTTAGCCGACTTCATCACATAGCCTTCCGGCGTTGTGGTCAACTCAAAATGCTCTCCGGGTTTCACCTCAAGCAGTCGCCCGTATGATTGCGTCCAAAAGATTTTAAAGAAGCCCTGCAACTGCTGGCGAAGTCCATCTGACAACTGATTCGTTGAGTCACCGTCGATCTTCACCTCGGTGTGATCCGCATCATGGGAAACCACAGAGATTTTGAGCCCCTTAACTTTCTCTATCCGGGCCTTCGTCTCATCCGTCTGCTCAAGCTTCAGCTGTTGGAAGAGGGCATCCCAATCCATCGCAACCCCACACGAGATCGAACTCGGTACAGGCCCGGTCAGATACATCGACCGCGCCTTCTCTATCGTCTTGATGTCGCTCTCACTCTGCGCGAGAGCAACCATTGCACTACCAACCAGCATTAGAGAGGCCGCAGCAACACATCGAAAACGCAAACTCACAACAAGACCCCTTTGACCGTCAAAAAGTAAGCACCACAAAACGTTGAACCACAACCAGAAGTCAGACACATACCATCGCGGCATGCATTTTATTGACATGGCGACAACATAGCCCCTCTATCTTCCTTTTATGGCTTCCATTCGAATCTACACTGTCTTCGCCTGGGCGATGTTAGGATTTACTTCCTCAGCCATCTCTCAATCCGCCACCATGCCCACCAATCCTTACCTCGGCCTCATGACCGCCGCCCACGACCACGCGAAGGCCCACGGCGCCCCCACTCCGCTCCTCTCGCCCGTCGACGCCACGCTTCTCAGCGCCAATCCTCCCGTCGACGTCGCTCAGCTCCACAAAGCCGGCTTCCAGGTCGTCCCCTGGACCACCAACGACCCCGAAAAGATGCGCGCACTCATCAACCTCCGCGTCGACGGCATCATCTCCGACCGCCCCGACCTACTCCGCGCAGTCGTCAAAGAAGAAGCCGCCGCCCACCCTGCCGACGCCGCCTACTTCTCCACATTCGACATCTCAGCACACCGCGGAGGTCGCGGTCTGCGCCCCGAAAACACCCTGCCCTCCTTCGAGTCCGGCCTAGACCAGCTCAGCACCACCCTCGAGACCGACACCGGCGTCTCCACCGACCACGTCTCTCTCATCTGGCACGATCAGTTCTACAGCCCGCAGTCTTGCCGCCGCGCCGACGGCACCCCCTACACCCTCGAAAACCGCGTCTACCTCCGCGACATCTCCAGCACCGACGCCCAGCGCACCTTCATCTGCGACAAGCTTCACACTGAGTTCCCCGACCAGAAAAATGACCTCTCCCTCTCGCCCGTAGCCGTGGCCTTCGCCCAGCACGAGCACCTCATCAGCCCCTACGTCCCCACCTACGTCGAGCAGCTCTTCCGCTTCACCGCCTTCTACGTCGACTACTACCGCGACGGCCCCGGCAAATCGCAAACCCACGCAGCCGAGCGCTCCGCCAACGCCGCCAAAGTCCGCTTCAACATCGAAACCAAAATCATGCCCCTGCCCAACGACGAACCCGGTAAGCCCCTGCCCTCAGCAACCGGCGAACCCAAAACTAACCACACCGTAGACCCGCAAACCTTTGTCACCACGCTCGCCGGAGCCATCGCCCGCAACCACATGGAGAGCCGCGCCGAAATCCAAAGCTTCGACTTCCGCACCCTCATCCTCACCGAAGAGCAGTACCCCAAAATCCCCACCTACTACCTCACCGGCAGCCCCAAGATGCTGAGCACTGCCTTCACCCCACCCTCACTGCGCCAGCCTTCACCATCAGCCGGGAATTAGTAGAACCTTGCCAATCGCGTGGCGGCTCTCAAGAAAACGATGAGCCGCCGCGCCATCACTCAAAGCAAAACTCTTCGCAACCTGAACCCGAAGCTTCCCCTCCGAGATCATCGCAAGCAACGCATGAGATCTCGCAATCCGCTCCTCCGCGCTCGTCAGCACATTCCAGAGATCCCCTCCGGTCAGCGACTTCGACTCATCCATCAGCAAGCGCGGATCGACCGGCTCCGGGTCGCCTCCGGACATCCCATAAAACACCGCATGCCCGCCCGTCCGCGCCGCCCGCAGACTATCGCGAAGCGTAACCCCCACCGAGTCATACACCACTTCGAAACCCCGTCCACCCGCAGTTGCCGCCCGAGCCCTTTCAACCCAATCCAAACCCGACAGCAACACCACATCAGCCCCCGCCTTGAGCGCAGCCTCACGCTTCAACTCCGTCGAAACCAGCCCCACGACAAACGCTCCCTCGCTCTTCGCCAGCTGCGTCAGGTACAAACCCACGCCTCCCGCCGCCGCATGCACAAGCACACTCTCACCCTTCACCAAACGGTGACTGTCACGCAAAAGATACTGCGCAGTCAGCCCTTGAAGCAGAACCGCCGATGCCGTCTCAAACGAGATCTCATCCGGAAGCGGAATGAGATGATCCAGCGGAACCGCAACATACTCTGCGTTCGCATGTGGAGAATCCGCAAAGGCCACGCGATCGCCAACCCTATAACGCGTCGCCGCACCATCCTCAGCATGGATCGCCGCAATAACACCCGCACCCTCATACCCCAGGATGTAAGGCGGCTCTCCAACCAGATGGTAGTTTCCCCTCCGCCTGTAAATATCGGCAAAGTTCAGCCCAATGGCCTTCATCCGAATCAGAGCCTGCCCCACGCCCAACACAGGCTCATCAATCTCCCGATACCGCAGAACCCCGGCATCCCCAAACGCGTCAAAGACAAGTGCGTTCATGCTCTAATCTTCTCACTCGCGCCGTGACGCGTGCTTTTTATCGCGCCGGGCTAAGGCATTCGCCGCACTCCTTCAACGTCCGCCAATCTTCTCAGAATCTCAGCTTTCTCGCGCTCAAGCACCATGATCGTGTCTGCATTGTCCAGCCCTGGATGTTTTTTCGTGGTTACGTATCTTAGGCGTTCCACGTATCGACCTGTCTGAACGTCGAACACATAACCAGTGACGGAGTAGCGATGATCAGCAAAGTGTGTCTCCCCTTTGCTCCAGTAGAAATCTGCTGTAACCAAAACAGGCACAGGAGAAAGAGCTGGAAGACTCCAGATGCGATACTCGCTCTGATTGGTAACTGCCACTTTTGGCAGTATATTGGTCATCCGGCCATCGCTCTTATACGCGAGAAGAGCTAACGCACTCAGCGTCCCGCTACCGCCACCAGAAAAGGTCGAGGTAAACAACAAGAGGCTTCCGCCGCTATTGAGTTCCATTTTTCGCGCTTTCGCATCGAGGCCAAACGGAGTATCGATCTCTGCACCTTTACTCGAGGGCACATAGCACTGCTCTGTAGCGCCCGAACCCACACAAAGCTGAGCATCAGTTAGGGGCAGTCCATCAGAATCGGTCTTCCCATCTACGATCCTGTATGGCGGGAATGGTCTAATCGTCGGGGTTACTGCCTTGGATTGGGCCGCACCATTAGCCACCGCAACACAGAACAATAAACCACTCTGAAGTACCCCATACCCAAGGCGCATAACTTTTCTATCGATTCCCAATTGAATGTTTTCAGCGTATTTAAAACAGACTCAGCTTCCGAGGCATCTCAATCCCCAAATGCTCATAAGCCAGCCGAGTAGCCACCCGCCCCCGCGGAGTCCGATCCAAAAATCCAATCTGAATCAGAAACGGCTCATACACCTCTTCCAGCGCATCCTGCTCCTCCGCCAGCGCCGCAGCCAGCGTGTTCAACCCCACCGGCCCGCCGTCATACTTCTCAATGATCGTCCGCAGCAACCGCCGATCCAGCTCATCGAACCCATGAGCATCCACTTCCAGCAGCGTCAGCGCCGCCTGCGCCGTAGGCCGGTCGATCACGCCCGCAGCCCGCACCTGCGCATAATCCCGCACACGCCTTAGCAACCTGTTCGCAATCCTCGGAGTCCCCCGCGACCGCATCGCAATCTCCGCCGCGCCATCGCGGTCGATCGGCACCCCCAGCACCTCCGCCGACCGCTCCACCACAAACCGCAGCTCATCGTCGGTATAAAACTCCAGCCGCAGCAAAATCCCAAACCGCGACCGCAGCGGCGAGCTCAGCAACCCCGGTCGAGTCGTAGCGGCCACAAAAGTAAACGGACGAATCTCCATCACATGCGTCCGCGCCGCCGGTCCCTGCCCAATAATGATGTCGAGCTTATAGTCCTCGAGCGCCGTATACAGCTTCTCCTCGAGCACCGGCTGCAACCGATGAATCTCATCCAGAAACAGCACCTGCTTCTCCCGCAGGTTCGTCAGAATCGCCGTCAGATCCCCCTGAATCTGCAACGCCGGCCCGCTCGTCTGCTGATACCCCACGCCCAGCTCATTGGCAATAATCGTCGCCAGCGTAGTCTTCCCCAACCCCGGAGGACCAAACAGCAGCACATGGTCCAGAGCCTCCCCACGCGACTTCGCCGCCTCCAGTGCAATCGCCAGCTGCTCCTTGGCCTTCGTCTGCCCAATGAACTCCTGCAGCCGCGCAGGCCGCAGCTTCAGCTCAAACGCCGCATCATCATCCACCTTGCCAGCCGAAACCAGCCGCTCCGCCTCAGCGCTCGCACCGCGGTTCAAATCAATCTTCGTCTTGTTCTTTGGGAAGTCCACTACGGCGATAGTAAGGCGAAACCATCCGCGAAGCAAAGTGTATTGCGAGTATCCTGACTCACGAAGAGGGCTCCATGGCCACTCACACAACGCTCTACACCTCAGGGGCCGATCTCTGCGGCCTCGACGGCAAAAAGATTATCCTTCGCGGCATTAACTATCCTCTCCTCGACGACTGGAACTTCCCCGGCAAAGACTCTCTCGCCGAAATCGCGAAGACCGGAGCCAACGCCATCCGCATCCAGTGGTACGTAAACTATGGCAGCCCCAGTCGGCCCAAATACTCCCTCAACGATCTCGACTCTTTCCTGCTCCGCTGCGCCACCGCCGGCATGATTCCCATCCTCATGCTCTCCGACCTCACCTGCGCATCCGACGCCGGCCTGGTCAATTCAAAGCTCATCCCCTGGTGGACCTCCGCCAGTGTTGTCAAAGTCCTCCAAAAGCACGCGAGATATATCATCCTCAACCTAGCCAACGAGGTCGGCTTCTATCGCTGGGCCGATAACCAAAAGACCGCCCTGACCTCCTACATCGCGGCCTATAAAACCGCTGTCGCCAGCATCCGCCGAGCAGGCCTCACCGTTCCTCTCATGATCGACGCGCCCGACTGTGGAACCTCACTCGATGCCTTCCTCACCGCCGCTCCACAGCTCATCACCGCCGACCCCAGCCACAATCTTCTCTTCAGCGCTCACGCCTACTGGGCAGCCTACGACGGCCTCTCCTTCATCCCCAAGTGCATCGCAGCCAAACTCCCCATTGTCTTCGGCGAAGTAGCCAACAAGCAGGACGAGCAGGTCAACGGGACCACCGCCTACTGCTACTACGATCTCGACGGCACCCACGTCGGCCCCGGAAAAACCAATGGCTTCACCTACCAGTCGCTGCTGACGCTCCTGCAGAAAGATGGGCTGGGCTGGCTCGTCTGGTCCTGGGGACCGGACAACTGCGCCGCCCGCCAGCTAAGCACCAACAGCACCTTCGCCTCGCTCTCAACCTTCGGCAAAGACATCGTTCACAACCCCACCTACGGCCTCATCGCAACCTCGCACCGCTCCAAACTTGTGTGAAGCGGCGAATATCTTGGCGAAGCAACACCAGCGATCCTGTCGACCATTTTCGCGCCTATTACTTCGTTGCCAAAATCGCATCTTTAGCATTTGAGGCCTTCAGATTGATCCCAAAATCCCACACTGTAGTTGAAAACGTTCCATTCATCTTAGGCACAGGCAATAGAACATATTCACCTTCGGGCATCGGAGCTTTAGGCTGGATCAGAAACCAACCATCTTTCATCCGTGTAATCTCCGTCTCAACGAAATTATCGCCCCGCTTCGCATGGCCAGTCAGTTGTGTGTAGGCCAATCGATCTACCACCCTCTTGTTATTCTTGGTCTGTTCGGCTTTGGCGATCACAAAGTCATACATTTCGTCGCTTTTGCCTTGACCGGCAGCGTCCTGATCCACTTCAACAAGTACGTAGATGGCCGGTTTGTTGGTATGCAGTTGATTGCGTGAATTCAATCCATCGAGTTCAGTGGTTAGCTTAGGCTTGTAAAAGAAAGATCCCGCAAGCGAGCCGGCTACATTCGAACCCGTGTGCTTGTTCAGACTCACCATAGAGTGGTGAATCGGCACCAGCTCTCGTTGGCCCTCAAAGACGTCCACAGCCCAGGGCGTCTTCGCATCAGGTATCTTCAAGCCCGGTTCCACATCTAACGATGTCTGTGCAGAAGTGGTTTGAATCCCAATCCCAAAGCACAATAAAACAAACCACAATCTAAAGCCGGACAGGGAAATCCTGTCTGCTCCATCCAAATATTTCCGCATGGCGAAAACTGTACCACATCCAATTTCGCCAGCAACACGCTAAGGCCGCAGCCCGAGCAACAACACCCCATGGGGAGCCACGACTCCCCCCACCTTCCCAACCTTCCCCAAATCCTTCTTCTCCCAAATATCTCGCGCAGCATACTTCTCTGCCGTAAGCCCATACTTCGCAAGCGGAACCTCTACTCGCACCTCTCCATCACCCAAATTAAACAGCGCAAGATACTCCTGCCCGCGATCCCCCTTCGACACCCACGCGACCAGATTTCCATCCTCACTCACCAACCGCTGCTCACGCCCACGCTGATTCATCGCCATCACCTCAGCATTCGTCACCAGCGATTCCAGCCACCCATCCATCTGCGTCAGATTCGCCCCCAGAAACAACGGCGACCGGGCAATCGCCCAAAGCGTCACCATCGTCCGCTGCTCATCATGTGTCAGCCTCGTGTCGCGTTCTTTGCCATCCCCCGGCACCGGCCCCAGATGCCCCAGCGGCAGCATATCCGCATCCGGCCAGTTCCCCGCCTTCACATACTTCTGCCAGCTCGCAATCACCGGAAACTGCGCCTTCAAACTCTGCGACCACTCCTTACCCTTCTCCCACTTATCCCAAACATCATCCGAGATCCGCCAAAGCTGTGCATTCTCCCCCACCAGCGCCGCATTCTCCAGCGCTGTCGGCCCCGGCGACAAACTCAGCACAATCGGCCGTCCCGTCTTCACAATCGCCCGATGTATCATCTGAATCTCCGCGCCCTTGAACGGATGCGCAGCAATGCAATCCACCTTCACATAGTCCACGCCCCAGCCCGCATACTGCTTCATCAGGGCGTCATACCACGCCTGTCCCGCCGCATTGTCCTTCACGCCGTAGTTATCCGGATTCCACGGACACACATCCGCCGTATCCGCAGCCTCACTCGCGCGAAATGCACTTCCCGCAATCGCCGTATCCGCCGCAACCGTCTTCTTCGGAATCCCCCGAATGATGTGAATCCCAAACTTCAACCCCTGCGCATGAACCGCATCGCTCAGCGGCTTGAATCCAGCATCATTCGCCGCCGAAGGAAACCGATTCAAAGACGGCGAGTACTGCCCCTGAGCATTCGCCGTATACACCAGCGTCTCCGGCTTACCCGCGCTCTCCGGATTCTGCAGATACCACCCTTCATCCACCACCACATACCGCCACCCAAACGCCTTCAGCTTCGCCGCCACCACATCGGCATTCGCGCGAAACTGCGCCTCCGTCACGGTCAACCCATACGAATCCCAGCTATTCCAGCCCATCGGCGGCGCAGGCGCGAGCATCTTCTCTTGCGCGCCAACCGCCGAAACCAAAACCACCGCAACTAAAGCCGCACAGATCCGCCTCATCCACATGCGCACCACCATATCAAAAGCCTCAAAGCTCCCGCTGCATCAGCCGCACATCATGCCACGAATCAAACTTGAACCCCACCTCACGCAGCACCCCCACATGCACAAACCCCTGCGACGCATGCATCGCCACCGACGCCGGATTCTCCCCTCCGATCACCGCAACCATCTGATGACACCCCGCTGCCTTGCACCGAGCAATCAACTCCCCCAGCAACTTTCGTCCCAGCCCACGCCCGGCAAACTTCCCGTCCAGGTAAACCGAGTCCTCCACCGTAAACCGATACCCCGCCCGAGGCCGAAACGCAGTCGCATACGCATACCCGGCGACCACCCCGCCCGAGGCCTCCGCAATCAGATAAGGCAGCCCAGCATCCCGCACTGCCCCCATCCTGCGCTCGATCTCAGCCGCATCCGGAGCCTCCAGTTCCAGCGTAGCCGTACTGGTCAGCACAAACGGCGCATAGATCGCCGCAATCGCCCGCGCATCTTCTGGACGAGCATCTCGTATCAAAAAGCACATCCCCCCACTTTATTGCATCGAGGTGTCTGAAAAAATCTCAGCCAACCAAAGCACCCTAATGCATTCGTTGATGCTCTCTCCGCTCCGGCGACCCCTTCTCCAGAACCGTCCGCAGCATAGCCGCCGTAACACCTCGAACTCTCTCTGTGCGTGAAACCACCAATGGATGCTGCAGCGTCACAATGACCGCAGTCGCCGGTTGGTCGCTGCAACACACATAGCTATGGACCGTGTTCGCATCGAAGTACACCGCATCCCCCGCCTCCAGTTCATGCGTGTCGCCGCCATGTTGAACCTCCAGAGCTCCCGTCAGCAGATAGAGAAACTCGCAACCGGCATGCTGATGCGCCCTCGGAACCCGTCCACCTCGCACCGGCAGAAATTCCGCAAAGTACGGATCCAGCTGCCGGTCTGGTACCAGGTATCCCAGGCTCTCGAAAAAGTACGAAGGATCATCCACCCCCGTCTGCGGCAGCCGCACCCGATCCTTGCGCCGATGCACTCGAAACAGCGTCGTCGGCTCCGACTCAAAGAAGTAGCTCAGGTCCTTCGAGAAGACCATAGCGATCCGCGCCAGATTGCGTATCGTCGGCACCACGCGCCCGGTTTCCAGTTGCGACAGAAAGCTGGCCGACAACCCCGTATGCCGCCCCAGTTCCACCAATCCCATCGACTTCTTCAGCCGCAGATCCTTGATCCGCTTCCCAATGCGTTTCTCCGAGATAAAATCCTCGACCACGCCGCCATCGACCTGAAGATCCCTGACATTTAACTTCGAATATTCCACTTTCGCAGTCGCCGACTCCGCTGTAAGCGAAACCATTCCAATATCTGTAACATCGGCGCTATGCGGGGCCCTGTGCGCAAAACCATTCTTAGTCATAAAGCCCCTACTGTGTTTGGTCTATAAAAAGATGGTGTGATGCAATCAAACGATGCCTGACCATCCATCTTTTTCTCTCCTTTCTTATCGACGCGATTGGTTGATCTACGGTTGGATCGCGTGAATCTTATGGATCGCAAAGCCATACTGCTGAAAATGCTAGGCTGTGACAAGTGACGTTCCCAGCCAAACCTCATCGCCAGCGAACTGGCCCACTCCTCATCGCAACCGCTGCACCGCTGCTTTTGTCTTTTGCTATCGGGTGCGCCAGTCCCGGTCCCCCGCGCCCGCCATCCCTGCACCTGCCCGAGATCGTCACAGACCTCACTGCCCAGCGCATCGGTGATCACGTCCAGCTTCGTTGGACCACTCCCTCGAACACCACCGACGGCATCAGCATCCCAGGCGCGCTCACAGCACAGCTCTGCCGCCAGGAGAATCCAGCCGCCACATCATCCACCTGCACACCGCTACCGCGCCTCGCCGTGCGACCAGGCCCCTCGCAGACCATCGACTCCCTTCCAACCACCCTCATCACCGATCCCATCACCCTCCTCGCCTACCGCATCGAGATCCTCAACACCGCCGGCCACTCCGCAGGCCTCTCGCAGCCCACCTTCGCCGCCGCCGGAGCGGCTCCCCCGAACATCCAAAGCCTCCGCGCCACCCCCGCCCGCACCGGTGCAACCATCGAGTGGCAGCCCAGCCCGCAAACCTTCCCTATCGAACTCCACCGAACTCTCCTCACACCACCCTCGCCACCAGCACCAAAGACCCAGCCCACCGCATCATCTAAGCCTCCCTCCAAGCTCCCGCTCCAGTTCACCGCAAAAACCGCCGCCGAGGTCCGCCTCCTCGCCACCAAAGACCACCCCGACACTGGCGGCACCCTCGACGCCACCGCCATCAAGGGTCAGGCCTACACCTACACCGCGCAGCGCGTCCGCGCCGTCACCCTTGACGGTCACACCCTCGAACTCCGCAGCCCCCTCTCCCCACCCGTCACCGTCCAACTTACGGATATCTTCCCCCCGCAGACCCCCACCGGCCTCGCCGCTATCCCCTCCGCCCACTCCATCGATCTCTCCTGGCAGCCCGGCGCCGACCCCGACCTCACCGGCTACCACGTCTACCGCCGCGAACTACCCTCGCAGCAGTTCACACGCCTCACCACCACCCCGGTCGTCGGTCCCGCCTTCAGCGACCAGACCGCCCAACCCGGTGCCACCTACGCCTACCGCGTCACCGCCGTCGACGCCACCGGCAACCAATCCCCTCCCAGCACCGAAGTGCAGGAGACCCTGAGAGAGCCCTAAATGCGTTACTGCAAATTCCTGTCCACCGAACACGGAACCTCCGTCCCCCGTTACGCTTACGTCGAAGCCCGCGAATCCATCCTCTGGGCCGTCTCCCCCATGGAAGCCCCCGAAGAGGACCTCTTCGCCCGCTCCTTCCCGATCGCCCCACTGAACCCAGCCCCCCTCACCGACCTTCGCCTCCTTGCCCCCGTCACCCCGTCCAAGATCCTCTGCATAGGCCGCAACTATCGTGACCACGCCACTGAACTCGGCAACGAAGTCCCCAAAGAGCCGCTCCTCTTCCTCAAGCCCCCATCCGCCCTGCTCGCGCCTAACGGAGTCATTCTCATGCCCGCCCTCTCCCAGCGTGTCGACTACGAGGGCGAGCTAGGCATCGTCATAGGCCGCCGCTGCCGCAACCTCGGTCCCGACGAAGACCCCCGCCCCTACATCCGCGGCTACACCATCGTCAACGACGTCACCGCCCGCGACATCCAGAAATCCGACGGCCAATGGACCCGTGGCAAAGGCTGGGACACCTTCTGCCCCACCGGCCCCATCGTCTCCAACGAGATCGACCCTTGCGGCTTCAAAGACACTCCAGGGTCCCCTGTCACCGTAACCACCCGCCTCAACGGTACCATCAAGCAGCGCGGCACCACCGCGGACCTCATCTTCCCCATAGCCCACCTCCTCCGCTACATCTCCGCCACCATGACCCTCGAGCCCGGCGACCTCATCCCCACCGGAACCCCCGCCGGAGTAGGCCCAGTCCAACCCGGCAACCACATCGAAGTAGAAATAGACGGCTTAGGCACCCTCCAAAACACCTTCGCCCCCGAGGTCTGACGAGAACAAGAGGTCGGTCGTAGAGGTATGAAAAAACCGTCATTCTGAGCCCCGAGCGAAGTCGAAGGGCGAAGAATCCCTGTATTTCGCTCGAAGCACCAAAGAAGAAGCCTTTAGCCCATAAACCCAACAAAACCATAGTCCAAGTAGTTTTCTTTATCAGCCTTTATCCAGCTGATCACCGTTACGCCTTAAATCCGCGTTTATCCGCGCAAATCCGCGGTCGCCCACGAATTCACCCAAACGCAACCCCCCAGAGCTTGATAAAATCTAACTTAAGACAGAGAAGGAGCAAGCAAATGGCATCGTTACTAGAACAGCTTCGTGGCATGACCACAGTCGTCTCCGACACCGGCGACATCAACGCGATCGAGCAGTACAAGCCGCAGGATTCCACCACGAATCCCTCCCTCATCGCCGCCGCCGCCGGCATGCCCCAGTACCAGCCCATCGTCGACGACGTCCTCAAGCAGGCCCGTGAGTCAGCCGGTCCCAGCGCCTCCGACAAAGACGTCGCCCACCTCGCCTTCAAGACCCTCGCCGTAGCCTTCGGCAAGAAGATCCTCGAGATCGTCCCCGGCCGCGTCTCTACCGAAGTCGACGCACGTCTCTCCTACGACACCAAGGCCTCCATCGAGACCGCCCGCGACATCATCGCCCAGTACGAAGCCGCCGGCATCTCCCGCAACCGCGTCCTCATCAAGCTCGCCTCCACATGGGAGGGCATCCAGGCCGCCGAGATCCTCGAGAAGGAAGGCATCCACTGCAACATGACCCTACTCTTCGGTCTCCACCAGGCCATCGCCTGCGCCGAAGCCAAGGTCACCCTCATCTCCCCCTTCGTCGGTCGCATTCTCGACTGGTACAAGAAGGACACCGGCAAGGACTACGTCGGAGCCGAGGACCCCGGTGTCATCTCCGTCACCACCATTTACAACTACTACAAGCACTTCGGCTACAAGACCGTCGTCATGGGCGCCAGCTTCCGCAACTCCGGTGAGATCATCGAACTGGCGGGCTGCGACCTCCTCACCATCGCGCCCAAGCTCCTCGGCGAACTCGAGTCCACCGAAGGCACCCTCGTCCGCAAGCTCGACCCAGCCAAAGCCAAGGACCTCAACATCGAAAAGATCCCCATGGATAAGGCCATCTTCGACAAGATGCACGCCGAAGACCGGATGGCGAACGACAAGCTGAAGGAAGGCATCGAAGGCTTCTCCAAGGCCCTCGAAGACCTCGAAAAGTCCCTCGAGAAGCGTCTCGCCGAGATCAGTGAACCCGCAGCAACCCGCTAATCAACCTCAGCCAGAACCGTAGGGCGGCCGTTCAAGGCCGCCCTTTTCATTTCTCCCGAACATCGAAAAGCCGGAAAAGCAGCAGACATCCCGATCGAAGCGATCGGCTGTCCTTCCTCTCAATGCCGCGCCTGAACACTTAGTAGCTGAGCAAGGAAAGATCCCTGAAATTCGGGATGGTTGGTTTGGGCGAGGTGGCGGGCGGTCGCGAAGGCATCCCGGCCTTCGGCGGTGCGACCGGAGGCAAGCAGAATCTCCCCAAGTATTGCCTGGGCATCGGCACAATTCGGCGCCTGTTGGACAGCAGTCTGCGCGAGCGTCAGCGCTTCAGGGATACGGCCCTGCTGTAGAAGCGCATTTGCTGCGAAGGCATTGGATTCGGCGGCCAGAAGATGGACCTCAAAGGTGCCTCGATAGACAAAGATGATGTTACCGATCGTGGCGTCGGGAGTGCGGTCGCGGAAGGTTCGATAGGGGTTGAGATCGTCAGGCCCCCAATTCACGCCTTCGGTCTCTGTGGAACTGACAAGCACAGTACCGGTAATGGTCGAAGGAACCGGAGCTGCAGGCAATCCAATAATGTGAACGAAGGCGGCGGGCAGGGGTTTGCAGGTGATGCCGTAATAGGCAGGATTGACGGTGAAGTTGCCCGCGTAGGCGAACCAGCAGTTGCTGTCGGGATGCTGGTCGAGATAGGCCTTGGTCCATTTGAGGCCTTGACCCCAGTCGGCGTTTGCGTCGCCGGTGTTGCGATAGGTGTGCGATGGCCCCCCGAAGAGCTCGTTCGAGTAGACGAGAAAGTCGGGATAAGAATGGAGTGAAGAGATCGCCGTGAAGAGCAGAAGTGCAGCAACGGCGATCCTGCCAAAGAGCGAGCGGTTAAACAGCAACGCGGCAGCAGCGGAGGCCAGTACGATGCAGAACGGGTAGATGGGCAGGAGGTGACGCACGCCGATGTTGATCTGTGAAGTCAAGGCAGCCAACGTGAAGAAGACGATGGGCATGGCGAGGAAAAGGATCTCGCGGCGGCGGCCGGTAATGCGGGCAAAGGGAACGAGTAATAGCAGGATGAGGAGCGTCAGGGTCGTCTTCAGCAGGAAGACAGCAGGGAAGTAAAACCATCTGGCGGTGCTATAGAAATGACCGAAGAGAAAGAGAGGAAGTCTGCCGGGAATGAGTAGAACATCGACCCAACCGTAGAGATAGGCCTCCGGAAGAAGGTGATGGCGGGCAAGAAACAGGATGACGTTACGGTGTACAGGATGCGCAAGGGCCGCGGCATAGGCCTCCAGCGGAGGCAGGATTTGCAACTGTCCTGGCCGAGCCGCGTAACGGAATCCGTAGGCAGCCCAGAGAATCACGTAGCTGATAACGCAGATCGTTATGAGGGCGAGCGCCAACCGGCGGATGTGACGTCGGCGGTCTTGCGCACTGGTAATGTCTACAGCGGGCAAAAAGAGATCAGCCAGCGCGAGGAGAACCAGCGTAGGGATAACCAGGATGCCGGAGTGTTTGGCGATGATGGTGAGCGCCGCAGCAATTGCGCAGAGCGCGAGGCGTAAGACGGAGGGCTGCTTGCAATAGCGATAGAAGGCATAGACAGAGGCGAAGAGAAGACAGGTGAGACCCATGTCCGTCGTGACGATGGCTCCGTTGGCGAGCAAGTTAGGCTCGAACACAAAAAGGAAGAGCGCGAAGATTGCTGCGAGAGGACTGAACATCTCCTTGGCGGCGAAGAAAACAAACACACCGAGGGCAAGGCTGAAGAGGGCAATCGCCACGCGGCCACGGAGGAGGATGTCGTCCGCGTTCGCTGTGTAGAGGAGCTGCGACGCGTTTATGACGTCCTGCCCCTTGAAGAAGGGAATGGGAAGGGCTGGCGGCTCGCGTAGACCCATGGGAAGAAGCGGCAGTGCGGCCAGCTGTTTTACTAAAGGAGGATGCTCGGGGTTTCTGCCGAAGTCGGCGTGCTTCCAATATTCGAAGCCAGCGAAGAGATGGGTGGATTCGTCGAAGGTCTGAGACTGCTGCCGCACAGAGGAGACGAGAATGACCGCCATGAGGGCGAGAAGTGCAAGGGCGATGATGTTAACGACGCGGGAACTGAGTGTGAACGGTTCTGGGATTCGGGCGACAGACATGCTGGCCGTCCTTGGCAAGCGGAGATGGCATCGCGTGGTCTGGTGATGATCCGGGGCCCGGAATGAATGGAAGCTTTGTTCGAACAAAGCTAATGGTGTTTCAGGTCAAATGCAAGGTAACGGTGGGCACCACGTGTGATGAGCATCTCACCTAACGGCGACTCAGTAGACGGCCAATATCTGAGTCGTTTGCTGCAAGTTCGTCAGGCAGCATCAGGGAACTGGATCGCCATCGTCATCATCGCCTGCTTCCTCTACACCTCCCTCTTCTACAAAGAGCAGTGAACCCTGACGCCCTTCGCTCGCACTCCGCAGCATCACCATCCGTCATGCAACTGCGCAACGAAGAGGACGCATTGACTTCCCACGTGGAAGCCCGGCCCGGCCCATAGAAGAGTGGCCATACCTTCATCGCCATCGACGAGGACGCCCCCACCCGCTACTCCGTCCAGTGCGAGCCCGCCAACGGAAACTCCATCTTCCGTATCATCGGAGACGGCTGCGACGGCAAAACCCCGGTCAAATCCATCTTCGTCCGCCACGCCGTCGCCCGCAAACTCGAACCCGAGTATCTCCAGAAGATGGGACAGTTACAGGCCGAGCTCAACTTCATGCTGCGCGTCGCCCGCTGCCCCGTCCTCAATCCTCCCGCCAATTCTCTGTCCAACTACTCCAAGGCCTATCAGGGAGCACTGCTCGCCAGAGCCGGCTTTGACGTCCCCCGCTCCCTCGTAACCAACATCCCTGAAGCGACCCGCGCCTTCTGGGAGGAGTGCAACCGCGAGGTCGTCTTCAAAGGAGTCATTTGAGTGCCCCATTTGCCGTCATAGCGGACCAGTTAACATCCGCATAGTTGAAGAAGTCGCACTTTATGACAGCCTTGCCACTAGATCAGCAACTCGCCCAGCTCCTCACCCCGGAGACCCTGCCCCGCCTCGACCATCTCTCCTGCAGCCCCACTCTCTTCCAGGAGTACATCTCCGGTGACGACTATCGCGTCCACGTCATCGGCGATCAAACATTTGTAACCCGCATAGTTGCACAAAACGTCGACTATCGCCGCTCCTCCATAGTCGAGAACGAGCAAATTCATGTCGAACCTGGAACCCTTCCTTACGAGACCCTCAGTCGCTGCATCGCCTTCACCCACAGCCTCGGTCTGGCAGCCAGCGGCATGGACTTCAAGCACCAGCCCAGCGGACGCCTCGTCGCCCTCGAGCTGAACCCCTACCCGCAATTCACCTTCTACGACCGCCGCTCAGGCCAGCCCATCACGCGAGCAGTCGTGGACTACCTCATACAACATCAGGTCGCAGAAACCAACGTTTTTGCATGACCCATTTCATATCTCTTCAAGGAGTGACACCATAGCAGGCCCCAAGAAAGAACCCCTGATCGGAAAATCCAGCCGCCCCACAGCAATCGATTACGATGCTCCGGTCTCCGGCATGAAGTTAGGCGAGCTAATCGGCCATCTCGCCTCACATGCCGTCAGCACCCGCGAGCACCTCAAACCCGAAGTCTACAAACCGGAATACTACAAGCCCGAGTTTTATAAACCCGACTACTACAAGCCCGAATACTACAAGCCTGACTTCGCGAAGGAATACAAGGAGACCGTCAAAGAAAAGGAATTTACCGGTCCCGTCGACCCGGTTGAAGAACTTGCAAATCGCGTCGCCGAAATCCTGAAGAACAAGAAGTAGAGCGGAGCGTTCACAACCGTCACCAAGGGGTGTTGTATCTTGTGAAGGCGCGGCTTCAAAACTAGGCTCCGCAATCGATAGATTCGGAGCCTTTTCTCCGAAGGGAACCAGCACAGATCACTGCTTCATAAGACCCAACATTAAAAGTCAGCAAGGGGAACACATGGCCATAACGGAAGATATCGCCACCATCATCCATCAGGAAGCCGAACTCCGTCTCCCCAGCTTCGACAACAACACCGCCTGGACTCTCGGTCTCGTCCTCCGTGAACTCGCCCTTACCCGCAATCACGCCATCGTCATCGACATCCGCCGTTTCGGCCAGCCCTACCAACCCATTTTCTACACCGCCCTCCCCGGCACCACCCCCGACAATGCTCGCTGGGTCCAACGAAAATCCAACGTAGTCGCCCGCCTCCACCGCAGCTCTTACCACGTCAGCCTCTATCTCGAGCAGAACAAACTCACCTTTACCGAAAGATACGGCCTCCCCGAGGCCGACTACGCCGCCCATGGCGGTAGTTTCCCCCTCCACGTCGCCGCGGCTGGCATCATCGGCAGTGTCACCGTCTCCGGTTTACCCCAACGCGAAGACCACAACCTCGTCGTCGAAGCCCTCTGCCTCCACCTCGGCCGCGACCACGACTCCCTCCGCCTGCCCAGCAATTAGGCCGCGCTCACTGGCGATTCCGGCAAATCAGGCTCATACTCATGCCATGCACCAGTTGCCTGAATTCTTGGAGCATGCCAGCCGCACCCCCCTCTCCATCCTGATATGGGCGGTCAGCCTCCTACTCCAGGCCACCCTCTTCATCTCTCTCTTCTCTCGCCGCATCGCTGGATACACTCCTTTTTTTGCCAATCTTGTCGCCTTTTATTTTGTGCGCTCGCTACTATTTTTGCTGTTGCTCGGCCACATCAGCGCCTCGTCCTACTCCCGGTTGTATAGTTTCTTTCTCTGGATCGAGCTGTTGGTGCAGCTCTGCGTGGCGGTAGACCTCACACGCTGGTTAGTAAGAACCCATGGCGGGTGGATCCGCAGCAACATCATCACGCCGATCGTCATGGTCGCCGTCAGCGCGATCAGCGCCTACCTCATCGCCGAACTGACGCCTCACGGCGAAGTTCCCATCGACCGCGGCACCGTATTCTTCTCGTTCTACATGGTCTTCTTCTGGCTCTGGACTTTTACCTTTCACGAGCACGTCTCTAACGGCCTCGTCCTGACACAGGGCTTCGCCATATACGGCCTCATCAACATCGTCTCGAACATAGGCCGCGTCCGGGCCGCTTTCTACGACCACCCCGCCCGCTATGGTGCCTGGACCTCCGTATTGGCAGGAGCGTACCTTGTCGTCGTCCTCTTCTGGCTCTCCAGCCTCAAGCCTATGAACGGAAAAAAACACTCCCCCGTACAGCAAACAACCATTTGACAACCGGTGTATCCTAACAAGTGAGAGGTAAACAATGAAGGGTACCGACGTCCTCTAAGACATCTCGTGAGACCTAAGCAACCGGTCTCTCAAACGAATCCATGTAAGCCTTGATCTCTTTGCGATAAGCGGTCAAGGCTTTCTTTATCTTCTCGATGTCTTTGTCGTGCCCCGCGGGGTACTGTTCATCCTTCACCTCATCCAGCGTGAAGTCCGTGGGCTCCTCATACCAATCCCGGTCGAACGGCCGGTTGGCCTCAAAGTAAATCGTCGCCTGCATAATCGCCGCCAGATGCGTATACCGGTAAAAGTCCTGCTTCGGGTCAGGATTCTCATACGCCTTCAGGTTCCAATCGCGAAACTTCTCCTCAACATCCCGGAGCGCCGCGGATTCCTTCAAAAGAAAGTTGAACTGCTTATACGTCGTATCGACCGTCATCTTTTCCAGCGCCGCGTCCATATAGGCGCGACCAATATGCGCCTCGCTCCCTAGGATCATCACCTTCCACGCCAGCGAAGCCACTTTCTCACCCCCGCGGCTCTTGAAGAAGAGCTGCCCTTTCTTTCTGCGCAACAGATCCATCCGCAACAGCAGAAACAGATACTCGAACAGCAGGCGATTCATCTTCTTCGCCTCTTCATCGTTCGGTGCCTTGTTCGGCTTCTCAATCCGGAACTGGTCAATCATCCGTAGGCTGCGCACCACTGGCAGGTAGTACTCCTCCGACAGCGCATAAAACTGCGGCAGAATCGTCTTCCATATCTCCTGCCGCCGCGACTCGGTCCCTGCTTTCGTCTTTGAGTCTTCATCCCGCGCAATCTGCCATCGCTGAAACCATATCCCCGCAATCCCCAGAAAAAGCGGCAGCGTAAAGAACGAGACGATACGCCGGATAAACAGATATCGCCGCTCCCTCGCCTCATCCCGCAGCGTAATCGGGCTCGATGCGATGCTTCCTTCATGCACCATGCCCTGCTGGTCGGTCACCTGGTAGCGAACCGTTATCCGGAACTTGCCCCGATTCGTCGAAGGCGCTAACTCAACCGCTTCCGTCTCAACTGCCCCGTTCTTAGCAAGGACTGAATCTCTCAGCTTGAGCGGCCTGTACCAGAACCCCGGCTGCTGCGTGTCGATAATCTTCAGGCCCTGCAGCGGCTGATCCGTACCATTTTCAAACCGCACCAGAAGCCGTATCTTCTCACCGCTTTCGACGACGCTTTCGTTCACCCACATCCGCACCTGCAGCCCCTTCAGCCCAGCAGGAGACGCCGTCGTCACGACCGCACTCTGCTGTACGTCCGCGGCACGCGCAGGAAAGCTGTACGTCACCCTGAGAACGAACACCACAATAACGAGCGCCACACCAATCAAGGCGCCTATGAAGAAGCCGCGTAGATATTTCTTCGCTGTCGGAGTCATCTCGCTCCCAAGACGCAGGGACCCGGTTTTCGACTACACGCAATGCAACACAGTCTATGTCATGCACTAGGGAAACTCTGAATAAGTACCGATCCGAATCCATTTTGAAGGGGCGCGGCTTCAGCCGCGCCATAAGTGGCTCAATGGAATGGGGGTTGTAGCCCCTGAGGGAATGCTTCTCTTATCAGAATGGTCGGGGTCATGAGGCTTGTTCAGAGCTTCACCAGCTTTCAAAACATGGACCCTACCGTCATTACCCGGAACCACCCCCCCCCACAACTCCTTTATTTAGAACATTAACCATATCGATCCTCGAGAATAAAGCCCGCTCCGACCATAAAACCGCATCTCACTAACAAAGTCCGGGTTAATACCCCGGGAAGGAGCTACAACAAGATGCGTACACCAGGGCCCTTATCTTGCAACACATGCAGCAAATATCTCTTAGGTCTGGCCATCGGGCTTACAACCATCTCACCCATCGCCGGTTGCCGTAAAACCGCCGAAGCGACCGTCGTAGCCGCTCAATCCGGCGCCGACCCCGCAGCCGCGAACCTCGCTCCCGTCGGTCCCAACCAGGCCCAGCAGCCTGCCTCCGCTCCAGCCCGGGCCCAGCCTGCACCCGCGCGAGTCCTCGGCCAGCGCCTCCAGAACGAAAGCCAGCAACGCGCCGAAGAGTACTCCCAAACCGGAGCCCAGGCCGGAGCACCCCCCGCGGATCAAGCTAATCAAGCCGATCAATCAGCCCAGCCGCAAAACCCACCCTACGACAACACAGACCAGGCCTACGACGATCAGGTCGACGCCGGCCAGGCCGCACTCGAGGCCGACCAGCCGCCGCCACAGCTCCCCGTCTACGACCAGCCTCCAGCCCCCGCCCCCAACTACCTCTGGACCCCCGGCTACTGGAGCTACGCCCCCGTTGGCTACTACTGGGTCCCCGGAGCCTGGGTCGCCGCCCCCTATTACGGAGCCCTCTGGACTCCCGGCTACTGGTTCTTCTTCGGCAACCGCTACCACTTCCGCCACGGCTTCTGGGGTCCGCACATCGGATACTACGGAGGCATCAACTACGGCTTCGGATACACCGGCTACGGCTATGAAGGCGGTTACTGGAACGGAAACCGCTTCTACTACAACCGCGCCGTCAACCGCGTCAACGTCACCAACATCACAAACGTCTACAACCGCACCGTCATCGTGAACAACAACACCCGCGTCTCGTACAACGGAGGCAGAGGCGGCATCAACGTCCGTCCGCAACCCGCCGAACTCGCTGCGATGCGCGGCCCCCGCACGCCACCCATGACGGCTCAACTCGAGAACCAGCGCCAGGCCGCCCAGAATCGCGCCCAGTTCTACTCAGACAACCGAGGCCGCCCCGCCATCGTTGCATCACCACGCCCCTTCACTGCCGACCGCGACACCCGTCCGCAGACCCGGCCAGTGCCGGCCAATCAACCAGAGACCCGCACAATCCAGCCTGCCAATCCCGATGTCTCACGACCTGCCCAACCGCAGATCCAGGCCAATCATTCCGTACCGCAACCAAACGTCCGTCCTGCAACACCGCAACAGCCTCGTCCTGAGATAAGGCCCGCCCAGCCCCAGAACTACCCGGCGCCGGTCAATTCTGCGATGCCGCAGCAGCACCCCAATCAGGAACTCCGTCCCATCCAACCTCAGTCCGACATTCGGCCACAGCAGCCCCACTCAGACCTCACACCACCCAACCAGACCGTACGACCAACCTTCAATCGCGGTATCGTCGAACCAACCCCACAGCGCCCACAACCCGAAGTACGCCCAACCCCGCAGCCTAGACCAACGCCCGAGATACGTCCGGCCCCGCAGTCGATGATGCGACCCGCGTACCAACCACCATCCCAGCCAAAGCCCATGCTTCAGCCACAACCGCAACCACACCAGATGCAGCAACAACCCAGACCCTCAGCACCGCCGCAGTCGCATCAACAGTCCCAACCTCACGGCGATGACCACCATCCTCGCTAACGATCCGACGCCAGAGGGGGCGCAGTACACCGCGCCTCCTCTGACAAAATCGCTAATCAACCATCCACCCAAACTCGATCGCAAACCTCGCACCGCCACTTATTCGTGGGCTCGATCTCTTCCAGCAACGGATCAGCCGCGCCACAACCCGGACAAGTCGGCACCTCAAACTGATCCCGCGTACGCACCAGAATCCTGTACTCCTCCGGAATCGGCCCTGCCAGCAAAGTCTCCGCTCGTTCCGCATCCGCAGGCGCGACCGCCACTCTGGGAGCACGCATATCAAGAACCTGAGGGAAGCATCACCTCGCATTCAATCCCCTCGGCACGAAGCATCTCACCCGCGGCCAGCGCATCTTCGCTATCAGCAAACTCCTTGATGCAGCCTTCCGGCGCCAGCCGTCCAAAACCCGACGGCAGCAAGCGATCATCCTCCTCCTCAACCTCGTCTTCTTCGACGACCAGCTCTTTCACCTCAGGCGAAACACTCAGCCTCCGCCGAGCAAGCTCACCCTTCAATACCTCCTGCGCAGCCTCAGTAAGATCACCCACCTGACGCCCCAGCGCAATCAGCTCATCATCTCCATATTCGGCATAAAGCCGAGCCAGTTCACTGTACTGCTCCGAATCCAAAGGGCCCTCCCTAAACAGCCTAATCAGCTTACAACCACTTCCCTGGTTAAACGTTCCTCATCATCCAGCCCTCATGGCGATGCGGGTGCGCTCCTGCGCAGCTGCCTTTATGCTTAAAGAACGATGCGTGGTTTTCTGCGGTTCCTGGTTGTTCTTTTGATAGTGATGTTCACTGCTTTGGGCAGGGCTTCGGCGACTGAGGTAAAGATCTCCGCCAAGGCGCTGGAGCGAACGCTGAAGGCCCAGCTCTTCAACGGGCCTGAGGGGCGCTACTACATACGGGGCGACATAAACTCGCCTTGCTACGTATACGCGGACACGCCGAAGGTGAGCTTCGTACAGGATCGCGTGGTAGTGCATGTCCACACGAAAGCAAAGCTGGGCACATCGATGCACGGGACCTGCGTGGGACTCTCCCTCACGCGCGAGGCGGACGTATCCGTGATTCCCGATGCAGAGGGCGAGACCATCGGGTTTCGCGACGCACGCATTGAGGAGTTGAGCGGTTCCAAAGAGCTCGATTATTTCCTGGTGCCATTCCTGAGCCACAAACTCCCCCAACAGATGAAGGTGAATGCGGCTGATCTGATGCGGCAGGCACTGAGCCACTCGGTGGAGACGATGGGGTATGCGTTGTCGCTCACGTCGCTGAAGATTCATTCGATGCTCGTGCAAGGCCAGTCGCTCGTTCTGGATGTCGATGCCGGGATGAGCGTGGACTGAGTTCGCTCCCATAAAGACAGATGGTGTAGGGTGAACCTTGCTGTGCCGTTCCGGGGGAGTGGATGAATTGCGCTCGTCTGCCATGCGATGAAGCTGTCATTCTTGCAAAGCGCCCTGCCCCCGCGACGATGCCAGCCGCGATACCAGCGACGATGCCCGCAGGCGTATGGGTGCTGGCAGCCACGGTGCTGGGCACGAGCATGGAGTTCATCGACGGCACCGTCGTGAATGTCGCGCTACCGGCGATGCAGACAGGGCTGGGGGCAAGCGGTTCACAGGTGCAGTGGGTGGTGGAGGCCTACGCACTCTTTCTATCAGCCCTGCTGCTCGTTGGCGGCTCGATGGGCGATATCTTCGGACGGCGGCGGATCTTCGTGATCGGTGTAACCCTCTTTGCCACGGCTTCAGTCTGGTGCGGAGTCGCGCCGACGATACAGCAGTTGATCGCGGCACGCTGCCTGCAAGGAGTCGGTGGCGCGCTCCTGGTGCCGAGCAGCCTCGCGCTGATCAGTTCATGCTTTCCGCCCGAGACGCGCGGCAAGGCAATCGGAACCTGGTCGGGATTTTCTGCCATGATGATGGCGCTGGGCCCGGTATTGGGAGGCTGGCTCGTACAGCATGGATCCTGGCGATGGGTGTTTTTTGTCAACGCTCCCCTCGCAGTCGTGACGGTGACGATTGCCCTCCGCAAATTGCCCGAGAGCCGTAGTGGTGCCGCGGCTCACACGCTCGACTGGCGAGGAGCCGTGCTGGCCACCGCCGGACTGAGCGGCGTTACGTTTGCCTTGATCGAATGGACCCAGGGCGGGATGATCACGCGAGTGGCAGCAGTTGCGGGCGCTGCGCTGCTGGTGTCATTTGTATGGGTCGAGCAGCGATGCGAAGCGCCGATGATGCCGCTGGCCCTGTTCAAGAGCCGCAATTTCGTTGGCGCGAATGTACTCACGTTCTTCCTGTACGCAGCGCTCGGTGGAGCATTGTTTTACCTGCCTCTCAATCTGATTCAAGTGCAGGGCTACTCCCCCACGGCTGCGGGAGCTGCGCTGCTCCCTCTGGTCCTGCTGCTGTTTGCGCTGTCGCGATGGTCAGGCGGATTGCTGGACAGATATGGCCCACGGTTACCCCTGGTTGCAGGTCCGCTGATTGCCGCGACGGGTTACGCGCTGATGACGCGACCAGGCATCGGCGGTTCGTATTGGACGACCTACTTCCCGGCAATTGTGATTCTCGGATTGGGAATGGCAATAAGCGTCGCGCCCTTAACCACAGTCGTTCTGAACTCCGTCGATGAGAGCAGCACGGGAGCAGCATCCGGCGTAAATAACGCCGCGTCGCAGGTGGCCGGGTTACTGGCGCTGGCCGTATTTGGACTGCTCTTCTTCCGCGTATTTTCACCATCTTTGGATCGAGGACTGAAGCGCGCGGAGGTTTCGGGCGAAGTCGCACAGCAGATCGATGATCAACGCACAAAACTGGCCGCAATTGAGACAGCCGACCCGCAAGGAAGAACTGCGGTGAACGAGGCGTTTGTCGCGAGCTTCCGCGTCGTGTTTTGGCTGGCCGCAGCTTTGTCAGGAGCAGCTTCTTTGAGCGCCGCAGTGATTGTCCGGTCGGAGAAGACGACTCGTCCTGAACGAGCCTAGATCTTCTGTACCCGCTGCACTTCCCTCACTCCTGAAACCCGCCTCAATCGCTCCACCAGTCGGTTCAGATGCCGCACATCCACCGTCTCGATCACGAAGTCAACAATCGCCGTCCCATCGCCATCCGGAGAAGGCTTCGAGTCCACGCTCCGAATGTTCGTCCCATCGTCCGAGATGATTGCCGTAAACTCCTTCAGCATGCCCGTCCGGTCATCGCAGATCACCGTCAGCTTCACCGGATACGTCTGCGCCTTGGCCGCCCCCGGCTCACTCGGCGTCGGAGCCCACTCCACCTGAATCCGCCTGTCCGACTCATACAACAAATTCTGCACATTCGGACAGCTCCTGGCATGTACCGCCACGCCCTTGCCGCGTGTCACATAGCCAATAATCTCCTCACCCCTGATCGGGTTACAACAGCGCGCCCGGTACACCAGCAGATCGTCCTGCCCCTCCACCTGCAGCGAGTCCGACCCCTTCCCAAAGAAGACCCGCTTCACCGCCTCCGACATCTGCCCGACGGCATTCCCCACGCCGCCCTCAGGAGCCGCCGGCTCAGCCGTCATCGTCGAACCCGGCTCCAGCTTATTCAAAACCTGCCGCGCCGAAAACTTGCCGAAGCCTACGCCAGCCAGCAGCTCCGCCTCGCTCCCCACGCCAAACTCCACGGCAACCTTGTCGAAGTCCGCCGCGCCATACTTATTCAGCGCCAGCTTGTACTTCCGAGCCTCACGATCCAGCAGCTTCTTGCCGATCTCAACCGCCCGTTGCCGCTGATGCTCATTCAGCCAGTGCTTGATCTTGTTCCGAGCCTTCGAGCTCTTAGTAAAGCTCAGCCAATCGCGGCTCGGAGTATGCCCAGTCTGCGTCGAAATCTCGACAATATCGCCGTTCTTCAGCTTCGTCCGCAGCGGAACAATCCGCCCATTCACCTTCGCGCCAACCGTCGTATTTCCAACCTCGGTGTGGATCGCATAAGCAAAGTCGATCGGGCTCGCATCCTTAGGCAGCACGACGACTTTGCCCTTAGGCGTGAAGGTGTAGACCTCCTCCGGGTACAAGTCGATCTTCAGCGTCGACATGAACTCGTTCGGATCGCTCATCTCGCGCTGCCACTCCATCAGCTGCCGCACCCACGCCAACCGCTGCTCATCCTTGGCGCTAACGTTGTCGTCGGCCTTGTACTTCCAGTGCGCCGCAATCCCCTCTTCAGCGACGCGATGCATATCCTCCGTCCGGATCTGCACCTCAAACTGATGCCCACCCTCAGCAATCAGCGTCGTATGCAGCGACTGATACAAATTCGGCCGCGGCATAGCAATAAAGTCCTTGATCCGCCCCGGCACAGGCCGCCATATCGAATGCAGCAGTCCCAGCAGCGCATAGCAATCCTGCACCGTATCCGTAATCACCCGGATCGCCAGCAAGTCATACACCTGGTCCACCGGAATCTTCTGGTCCTGCAATTTCTGCTGAATCGAATAAAGCCGCTTAATTCGAGACTCCACCCGCCCCGGAATCTTGAACTCCTTCAGCTTCGCTTCCATCTGCACAACAATCTTGCGCAGAAACTCCTCGCCCGCCCCACGTAGCGCATCCACCTCATGCGACACCTGCTCATACCCGTAAGGATCGGTATACCGGAACGCCAGATCCTCCAGCTCCCCGCGCAGCTTGCCCATCCCCAGCCGATGCGCCAGCGGAGCAAAAATCTCCAGTGTTTCCCGCGCAATCTTCTGCTGCTTCTCCGGCTTCAGATGCTCCAGCGTCCGCATATTATGCAGCCGGTCAGCCAACTTGATGATGACGACGCGAACATCCGTCACCATGGCCAGCAGCATCTTGCGAATATTTTCCGCCTGGTGATCCTCGCGATTCGCGAACTTGATCTTGTCCAGCTTCGTCACACCCTCAACGATGTGCGCCACCTGGTCGCCAAACCGCTTGCCGATCTCCACCGAGCTTACGTCCGTGTCCTCGACCGCATCATGCAGCAGCCCCGCCGCAATCGCCGTCGAATCCATCTTCAACTCGGCCAGCACCTGCCCCACCTCAAGCGGGTGGATCACATAAGGTTCACCGCTCGCCCGCTTCTGCCCCTCATGCTGCTGCAGGCAAAACGCCCAAGCCTTCCGGATGATGTCGAGATCATCCCCGGGCCGGTTCGCATGCACCGTCTCCAGCAGCTTCTGAAACTTATTGTCGATTGTTCTGATATCGCTTACCGCAAGTCCCGGAAGATGCGAAGCCGAAGACTCAGCCTCCACAGCAACAGTCTCTGCCTTGACCTCCGGCTCAGCCGCGCCCACCGGCATCAGCACACCCGAAATATCCGGAACCGCAGCCCCACCCGCCCCTACGGATATAGTCGGAGCCGCGACAGCAGGAGCCGCTTTCTGCGAATCCCCTGCATCGGTCTGGAAGCTCTCCGGTTGGCCCTTAGGTTCGTTGTGCGACTCTGGCTCGGGGCCGACCTGCGGAGAGGCCGGGTTAGCGATTGCCATAGGTCATTATAGGCTGCAAGCCCAACCCATGCTCACCAGAAGGCCAGTTGCCCCTCTTGAGGGCCACTTTGCATAAGTCCCGAGCCGAATCCGTTCGAAAAGGCGTTGGTTCAGCCCGGAACTCTTCCCGGGTTCGTAGTCGCGGCCCGGCCAGTGGATGTCGGCAGAACAACTTTCACAAATATTGCCTTTACAACATCAGCTACAGGCGCATACTCCGTTCGCAATCGTCAAGCGTTCGCAATTGATCAGTCAAAGAGCCCGCCCTGAGCTTGTCGAAGGGACCTGCGGTTTATTCGTACCGGCTAGGGGTTTACAACAGGCTCATAAGCTCCTCATACGCCTGACGGCTAAACCGGAACGGCCCCATGGAGCCATAGGAAACGCGGTCGATCGATTCTTCATAGTTGTTTTCGTAGCCAAAGTCAGACCAGATGACTTCGTCTGCAGCAAACTCGACCTTTAGCGTTATCGCGCCGCATCCCACATCTCCACACTCGGGGCAAACATACAAAGAGACTCTGTCACCGGGGAGATCACCCTGCTCGAGACCCAAGAGGCGGCGCACGGCTTTTTGCTGCTCCTCTGGTACTGGAGGAGAGACCCATAGCGTTGAAATCAGATCAGACCGCCACCCGATTTCGTCGTATAGCGAAAGCCCATCAATGACAAAATCCAGAAAGCTGCGACCCGAACGCACCCCAGGGCCAGACACATGTCGATCCCGCTTCACCAAGTTGAGGGTAGAAAGATGTGTACTCACAAATTCAGTATGCACGGCAAACTACAAACGCTTGGATTGAAACCCTCTATTTCGGACCCGATCATCAGCAGGCGCATTCAGCTTCAGAAGGAGATTTGTCTATGAAGAATACGGAAGCAATCGGAATCTCACGCCGTCATTTCGCAATGGTTAGCCTCTCAACGGGAGCCGCTCTGCTCGCATCGGGCTCCATCTTCGCAGACGGCACCCAGCCCCCACCCACCAAGGCTGGCCCATCAGCCCTACCGGCGATAAAGCCCGGTACGAGCACCTCATTCGCCCCGCTGAAGCAGATCGATGCCGGACTTCTGAACGTCGGCTACGCTGAAGCTGGTCCAGCCCACGGCCGTCCGGTCATCCTTCTGCACGGCTGGCCCTACGACATCCACAGCTTTGTCGACGTCGCCCCGTTGCTGGCATCGAAGGGCTACCGGGTGATCATCCCCTTTCTGCGCGGTTACGGCACGACATCCTTTCTTTCCAGCGACACATTCCGCAACGGCCAGCAGTCCGCAGTCGCGCTCGACATCATCGCCCTCTTGGATGCCCTCAAAATCCAGAAGGCAATCGTCGCAGGCTTTGATTGGGGAGCCCGCACAGCCGACATCATGGCGGCGCTATGGCCCGAGCGCTGCAAGGCGATCGTCTCCGTCAGCGGTTATCTCATCGGCAGCCAGGAGGCTGGCAAAATGCCCTTGCCGCCAAGCGCTGAGTTCCAGTGGTGGTACCAGTTCTATTTCGCTACGGATCGCGGCAAGGCAGGCTATGACAAATACCGCCATGATTTTGCGAAGCTCATCTGGAAACTGGCATCGCCGAAGTGGAACTTCGATGATGTGACGTTCGATCGCAGTGCTGCAGCCTTCGACAATCCTGACCACGTCAACATCGTGATCCACAACTACCGCTGGCGGCAGGCATTGGCTGAAGGCGAGCCGAAATACGACGACCTCGAAAAACGCCTTGCCGCAGGCCCCATCATCACCGTGCCCGCCATCACCCTTGAAGGCGACGCCAACGGTGCACCGCACGCCGACGGCAGCGCCTATGCCAACAAATTCTCAGGAAAGTACGAGCACCGGATCATCAAGGGCGGCGTCGGCCACAATCTCCCACAGGAAGCTCCGCAAGCCTTCGCCCAGGCAATCGTCGATGTCGACGGTTTTTGATCGGCGTTGGGCTTGATTGCCCTGCGGACTGACCTATACATTCCGAGTGTTGAGGCGTGGGTTATGGGTCGCGGTACTCGCGGCGCTTGAGCTCGCGAAGCGCCTGTTCGTGCCCTTTAAGCGCTGCCTGACGAGTCCAGTGGCGAGACTGGGTGTAGTTGTGTTCGACACCCTGACCGATGGCGTACAGGTGACCGAGCTGGAACTGGGCCTCCGCGTTGCCATGATCGGCAGCCTTGCGATACCACGCGGCGGCCTGCGTATAGCTGAGTGGAACGCCCTGGCCAATGTAGTAGAGGTCACCCAGCTTTTGCTGGGCTTCGGGAAAATTCTGGTTAGCGGCCAGGCGATACCAATAGGCAGCTTCGGTGTTGCTTTGCTGGACTCCTTCACCTTTGCGATACATGAGGCCGAGGTTGAATTGCGCCCAGGCGAGGTTACCGTGGGCAGCGCGCTGGCACCACGCGAAAGCTTCAGGAAAGTCGTTGGCTGCGTAGTAGCGGAAGCTGAGGTTGGCCTGCGCGTAGGCGTGGCCCTGCTCGGCGGCCTTGCGCTCCCAGTAAGTGGCCTCGCCGTCGTCTTGCACCAGACCCTGCCCCGCGTCGTACATCGTGCTGAGCAGGTACTGCGATTCGGCGTGGCCTTGCTCGGCGGCGAGCCGGAAGCCGGCTGCGGCTTCTGTGAAGTTGGCGGCGTTATAGTCGGTGACGGCTTGCCGGTAGTGCGGGTTGGAGGCTGCGTTGGCGGCGTCGCGGCGCCCGCGAGCGATGATGCTGGAGCGAGTGGAATGCAGCGACAGCGCGGCACCCGTAGGGGTGTGTTGCAGACCGCCTTTGGCTTTATCTTCCATGGGCCCTGATCTGGCGGTCGATCAGCTCGAACCGGCGCTTTGCATCGGCGATCTGCTCGCGAAGACTGGTGGCGAGCTCAGTGAGAAGGTCGCGGTGTTCACGGGCGGCGGTTTCGGCGTCAAGGTGCAGTTGGGCGACCTCGCCGCCGAGCAGTGTGTGCCGCTCGGCATCGAGGGTAGCGATGTCGCGCTCGGCGTGCTGGATCTGGCGGGTGATGCGGAGAAGCTCAGCGGTGACGTCTTCGCCGGCGATAGAGGCGTTGATCTCGCGGTGATCGTCAAGCAGACGCTGCAGGGTTTCGGTGTCGCCGCGGCTGTAGGCCTGATTGGCACGGGCCATCAGCAGGGTAAAGTGCTTCTGCTCGGCATCGTCGCGCGCGAAGTCGGGGTGGATGCGCTTGGCAACGTCGCGGAAGAGGGTCTTGAGGCTGGGCGGTGGATCGAACTCTTCGGCTTCGTGGGCCTCGCCGAATGCGGCATCATGGGTCTCCTGCGCGCGCTGACGGGTCTCCTCGGCTCGGCGTCGGGCGGAATCGGAGTCGTAGAGGTCGACTTCGCGCTCGGCGATGCGCGCTTCGAGATCATCCAGCTCGGCGTAGAGGGTGCCGACCTGGCGAAGGTAACGGCCTTCGAAGTTCTTGAGCTGGGCGCGAAGCTGGGCAAGCTCCGATTCGCGCTCGGCGAGCATCGTGCGAACGGCAGCAAGTTGCTCGCGCTTGTTGAGAAGGGCGGCGTCGTCCGGGGTTTGATGGAGGATGATTGCGGCTGGCATGCGGCTTCCACCGAGTGGAAGTTCTAGTTTAGCGGAGCGGAGTTCCGCTTTTCGCAGATGAGTGCGGTTCTGCAGGAAGCAATTCAGTCGTTCCGGCTTGGCCCGCACTTCAAGGCTCTTCCGATACCTCTAAAAATCCTGTCAAGCCCCCAAAAGTAGGCACGGGCTTTCTCAATTCTGATATGGACTCTCCAAAGGAGTGTCATCCTGACCCTGAGCGTAGTCGAAGGGCCGCGCAGTCTCATCGCCAGAGGCGCAGTCGAAGGGACCTGCAGTTTGCTGCTGACAACCGGAAATGCTTCTGTTAGAAACAATTGCCGATCCAACATAAGGTACGGGAGTATTGAATGCGGTATGTTCTGCTGCTGCTTTTGACTACAGCTTCATGCGCCTGTGCCCAAACGCCACAGGAACTTCTCCGGCTGGCGCAAGACACTTACAAGAGCCCAGAGGGATACCTGATCAATGGTAAGGGCTCAGTGCAACCTTCAGGATCCTCCTGGCAGATAAACTTCGATGTACTGATTGCGGCGGCACCTTCTCCTCTGGGCAATCCACAAGTACCTGCCGTCCCTGGCGGTGGTGTCGGTGGCCATATGCAGTTTGTGAATGTGCTTGGCGGTACGGATGAGAAGCCAACATCCGTAGGAATTCCATTTGCCGTGACGGGATTGTGGAGCAGAATTTCGGAGAATGTCGACTCGGTAACGGAAACCGGGTCAGAAACGCTGCCCTTGAACGGAACGCCGACTGCCTGCCGGGTGCTTCAGGTCGAATACAAGGCGCCAGCAGATGTTCCGAAACCCTCACCAGCGACCTATTCGATATGCTCCGATAGGCACTTGGTCCTCAAAAAAGTCATAATTTTCCCCACTGGACGCCACTCAACCGATCCACCGGTTCCATGGACGATTACCTTCGACACGGCAAAGTTCAACCGTCCGGCCCCGCAATGGCTTCTTGATTTGAAGGAATTGCCAACCGTGACAATTCGCAAAGAGTGGCTCGGGCACCCCGCGCCCGAGTTCAAGTTGTCGGATCTGAACGGCAACAGCGTCGCGCTCTCGTCCATGCGCGGAAAGGTTGTCTTACTCGACTTTTGGTCAATCTCATGTGGACCCTGCATCCGTGAGATGCCCATGATTGAAGCTGCCGGTGAAACTCACAAGGGAGATTTAGTAGTGTGGGGTGTCTCTTTCGACCAGCCCGACAGAGACAAGAAGTGGCTTCTACAGCATCAACGGACTCTGCCCACACTGTCCGATACAGATTTTGTTGCTTCAGACCTGTACAAAGTGCATGGCATTCCAGCACTGGTCTTAATTGGCACAGATGGCAAAATCAAGAATTACTGGCAGGGAGAAGTTCCAGAATCGGATCTGGAAATCGCCATTCGTCGAGCCTCCCGACACTAGCGATTCCCGATAAGCAGAACGTGACGCGCGCATCGAGTTCTTCCAATGCCCAAGCCTCGGCTACGGATCCGGCGCTACGCCGTCTCGTTTCTTTCGTTTCCCAGTTCCGATCACCGGCGGTGCGTGTATCGGGTGCATCTCGACTAAACTAAACGTCGTAATTTGAATCGAGGTTGACTGTGTTCGAAAGACCCATCGTCATTGGGCAGCGCCTTCGCTGGAGGTACGCCGACAGCAACGAACCCTCAGAGGACGCCGAAGTTGTCAACGTTCGAACCGATCGCGAGGAAGGCCTTTCGCCCGAAGCAATGGACTATATAGCGCTTTGGATCGAGGCAAAATACGTGCAAGATTCACCGAATGCAAGACCCTTTACGATTGTGCTCGGTACGGACAAGCTGACCTACATCGAGGGCAAAGAGGTCACCATCGAACTCCTCTAGTCCTGAAAGAGCCGGGTGCCCCATAGCTCCCGCAAAACGGTGTTATCGGGAACTACGACCTCCATTCAACTCGAAGTTGCCGAAAAGCGGACTTGAACGAAGCCGCTGGAGCGGCGGACGCGTTCGCGTGGAGCTGAACGAGCGGCTGTGGCGTTGAGGTAGGTTGTGTCGCAGAGGAGGGTATCTCTGTGACCCATTTACGTCAGCTCATGCTTGAGGAGTTGGAGCGT
>DATDHL010000639.1:0-1711 GCA_036521575.1 Edaphobacter sp.
CCGCCCGCCTCGGCCGCATCCGCCAGATCGCCAAGGCTCACACCATCGAAGGCTGGCCCGCCAGCACCATGGACCACGTCCTCAAGGAGCTTCTGCTCGAACGCAAGTGGATCGCCCAGCTCATGACCCAAATCTAACCCCCTCCAGACAAGGAGAAACACCATGCCATCCGTCATCCTATGGAGCGAAACCAACAGCCTCTGGCTCCTCTTCGCCGTCTACTTCGTCGCCAGCGTGCGACGCGTTCAGGTCAAGCGCTCGGTTCCGTTACCTTCACTGGAGCGCGTCTGCCTCCTTCTGACCACCGCCCTTCTCTTTTTTCCCCGTACTCACTTCTCCTTCCTGGCCATCCGCTTTCACTCGAGCCGAACCATCGCCATTCTCGGCCTTACCTTGACGATCCTCGGCCTCGCCTTCGCCGCATGGGCCCGGGACGTCCTCGGCCGCAACTGGAGCGGACGCATCATTATCCAGGTTGACCACCAGCTCATCACCGCCGGGCCCTACGCCTACGTCCGCCACCCGCTCTATACCGGCCTCATCACCGCCCTTGCCGGTACAGCTCTGGTCTCCGGCGACTACGGCGCGCTGCTTGGCTTCATCATCGCCGTCAATATCTTCCGCCTCAAAGCACGCCGCGAAGAGCAGCTTCTGGAGAGCGAATTCGGCGCCACCTACTCGACCTACCGGGCCCGCACCGGCGGCATCCTCCCTCGCATCGCCCACATCTAGCGCTCCATCGTCATGGCCCGCCTCGCATAATCGAAGCGGGCCGTGCGATACTCATCTACCAAC
This sequence comes from Edaphobacter sp., assembly GCA_036521575.1. Classification (GTDB taxonomy): domain Bacteria; phylum Acidobacteriota; class Terriglobia; order Terriglobales; family Acidobacteriaceae; genus Edaphobacter. The sequence goes on from DATDHL010000639.1 coordinate 796, forward strand.
TCCAACCCATCACCTGCTACTATGTGCTCTCTTCATGTATGCCTTCGGACAGCATCACCTGGAGGAGAGCCGCATGCCCGACAAAGTCGAACTCTACGACCTCGCGTACGAAAACTACGCCTCCGATCTATACCGCCAGATTCGCCTCGAAACCTACGGCAACGATCTCGGTCAGACCAGCTGGGTCGGTCCCCACGAGTCCAACCAGATCCCCGCCAAGCTCAAGATCAACCACGACTCCAATGTCCTCGAGCTGGGCTGCGGCTCCGGCGGCTACGCTATCTATCTCGCCGAAAGAACCGCCTGCCGCATCACCGGCATCGACAAAAACGCACAGGCCATCCGCAACGCCAACCGGCTGGCACGCGCCAAAGATATGCTCCCGCAAGTGCGCTTCGTCCGCGCCGACATCTCAGAGAGGCTCCCGTATAACGCCGCCGTCTTCGATGCCGTCTTCGCCAACGACGTTTTCTGCCACATCCCCAACCGTCTGTCTCTCCTGATCGATATCTTCCGCGTCCTCAAGCCCGGTGGCCGCCTCCTCTACAGTGACGCCCTCGTCATCACTGGCCTCATCTCGCAAGAAGAGATCGACATCCGCACCGCCATCGCTCTCTACGTCTTCAGCACGCCCGGCGAAAACGAGCGACTGCTCGCGGCTGCAGGTTTCTGCAAGCCAAAGGTCATCGACACGACCGAAGAGACCGCTCGCATCGCCCAGCAATGGATCGACGCTAGAAAGAAACGCAAGCGCGCCCTCCTCGTCCAGGAGGGGGAAGAAATCTTCGCGCAGCACCAGAAATTTCTGTTCTGTACAAGTAAGCTAGCCGAAGAAAAGCGTCTGCTGCGCCTCGTTTATATCGCGCAGAAGCCGCAAGCCTGAAGATCCCGATCACCCTAGATCGCAGCTAACGCC
>DATDHL010000640.1:0-1686 GCA_036521575.1 Edaphobacter sp.
TGGCTCACCCTCTCCGGCCTCGTCGAAGTCGTCGACGCCCTCACCGCAGTAGGTCTCTCCCCCAAGGGAGCCTGCGGCGACGTAGTCCGCAACGTCACCGGCTGCCCTCTCGCCGGACTCGACCACACCGAGCTCATCGACTCCAGCCCCCTCGCCGTCGAAATCGCGCACCATCTCACGGCGAACCCCGAGTTCTACAACCTCCCGCGCAAATTCAAGATCTCAGTCACCGGCTGCCCCATCTGGTGCACCTACCCCGAGATCAACGACGTAGCCCTCACCGCCATTAAGCGCACTGTCGATGGTAAGGAAGAGATCGGCTACACCCTCCGCGTCGGCGGCGGCCTCTCCACCGAGCCCCACATCGCCGAGCGCATCCCCGCCTTCATCCCGCAGGACAAGGCCCTTGAAGTCGTCACCGCCGTAGTCCGCATCTTCAAGGAGCAGACCGAGCTCCGCGAAAACCGCACCCGCGCCCGCATCAAGTACCTCTTCATGCGCCACGGATGGACCGCCGAGTCCATGCTCGAGGCCATCGAAGCCAAGCTCGGCTACAAGCTCGATCCCAACCCCCTCTCCGCCGACGTCGTCCCCGCCGACATCTACCGCGACCACGTAGGCATCGCCCCACAGCGCCAGCCCGGCCTCTCCTCCGTCGGAGCCTCCGTGCTCAACGGCCGTCTCTCCGGCGATCAGCTCATCGCCCTCGCCGATCTCGCCGACAAGTACGGCAACGGCCAGCTCCGCGCCACCATCGGCCAGAACATCCTCGTCGTCAACGTCCCCGACCGCGAGACCGCAGCCCTCGTCATCGAACTCAACACCCTCAACCTCCACGTCGACGTCTCGGCCTTCTGGCGCGGCGCCATCGCCTGCACCGGCACCGAGTTCTGCAAGCTAGCCATCTCCGAGACCAAGGGCTTCAACAAGTGGCTCGTCAATGAACTCGAAGACCGTCTCCCCGGCTTCGACCAGCAGATCCGTCTCCACGTCACCGGCTGCACCAACTCCTGCGGCCAGCACTGGATCGCCGACATCGGCCTCGAGGGCAAAAAGATCAAGAAGGACGGCCAGATGGTCGACGCCTTCTTCTTCTGCGTAGGAGGCTCCGTCGGCAAGTACGCCCGCCCAGCCCGTCCCCTCGGCTACCGCGTAGCCGCCACCGAGGTTCCCGACGCCATCGAGCGTCTCCTCACCGGCTACCTCGCCGTCCGCACCCCCGGCGAAGACCTCCGCTCCTACTTCGACCGCACCACCGACGACACCCTCCGCGCCCAGCTAGCCGGAGCCATCATCGACCCCGTCGAACGCGACGCCCCACCCGTAGGAGCAGGCCACTTAGCCCCCGGCGAATAACTAGATGAAAACCAGAGTGGAACGCTGTCTTTCGCCGATCCGCTATGACGCGGTGACCATCTCTTGAACCTCGAAACTCTCCCTGACGCGCCTGAGCATATCAGTCGGATGTACTGGTTTCGAGAGTATCGAGAAGTCGTGTCCCATATCGCGCGCCGCAGCGAGCAGATCCAAAGTCGCAGCCTGACCCGAAAACAACAACACCTTGCAGGCCGGAATAGCCTCCAACAGCATGATCGCCAGTTCAATGCCGGTCATCCCAGGCATGATCACGTCTGTAATGAGAAGCGCCGGAGGAGTAGTGCGCGCAAGGTCAAGTGCGGCCTTTCC
>DATDHL010000641.1:0-3368 GCA_036521575.1 Edaphobacter sp.
ATCGACGATCTCTCGAAAGTTCTGAAACGAGGGGCCCACCAACACCGGCACGCCGAACTGCGCCGGCTCCAACGGATTATGTCCGCCTGAAGGTATCAGGCTTCCGCCCACAAATGCCAGAGTCCCGAGCGAATAAATCGAGGCAAGATCGCCGATGGTATCCAGTAAGAAAACACTCGCGGGAATAACAGGAGCTGGATTTTGGCGGAACTCGCTCGCTCGCTGAACAGGGAAACCGCGCTCAGCGATGAGGTTGGCGACTGTGGCGAAGCGATCAGGATGACGCGGGGCCAGCACCATCACGGCGCGCGGCTCGGCCTCAAGCACGGTGGGCCACGCATCGAGCAGCATGCGCTCCTCGCCCTCGAGCGTACTGCCGCAGACGAGGACCGGCGCGCCAGCCGGGAGGTTTGCCCGAAGCGATTCCGTAAGATTGTTGGCCATAGCCGTCCGGACGTCGTACTTCAGGTTTCCGCCCACCTGGACGCGGTCCGCCTGGGCGCCCACCTGAACCAGCCGATCGGCGTTCTCCTGGCTCTGCGCGAGATACAGCGAGATCTTCGCCAGCAAAGGCCGCCACAACCGCCGCAGCCGCAGATACCGCGGCAACGAGCGATCCGAGATCCGAGCGTTCACCACCGCAATGGGTATCCCCCCACGCACGCACTGCTCGATCAGGTTCGGCCAAAGCTCACTTTCCATCAGCACGAGCGTCTTTGGATGCAGGACGCGCAGATAGCGCCGTATGACGAAAGCGAAATCAAGCGGGAGATAGAAGACCGGCGACTCGGGCAATCTCTCCCGCGCCAGTCGCTGCCCGGTTGCGGTCGTCGTGGAAACGGCGATGACCCAGCCGGGCAGAGCGGCCCGAAGCTCGCGGATGAGCTGGGTCGCGGCCATGACCTCGCCCACGGAGACCGCATGCAGCCAAATCACGTCGCGCCCCGCCACCGCCTGACGCAGCTCATCGGGTACGCGACCCAGCCTTCCGGCCAGCCCCGCGCGATACCGTCCGCTGGTCGCCATGCGCACAATCCAGTAGGGCGCTCCGAGCACCAGAACCGCCAGCAGAAGCCCGCTATACACCCACATCGTCACCTCTGCTCATACTTTGCTTTACCTTGTGCGTCAGCGAAGATGATAATCAACTTGGCTATGAAGTCCCATCGGCTCCTGAAGATTCCGACCCTCCTGGTAACGTTTTGTGCTCTGGCAACGAGCGCGCATGCGGCCGACAAAAAGGCGCCGCCCCCCAAACCCGCCAATCAATACGCGGCCTTCGAAACGCACCCCGACGAGCACGTAACCGTAGCCGCCGAGCCGTGCAACGATCCCGAGCAGTGCAGCTTCTTCCGCCTGCAGTACGTCCAGCACGGCTTCATCCCGATTCGCGTCATCATCACCAACGACGGCGACACCGCGCTCAGCCTTGACGAAGTGCGCATGCAGTTCATCTCTGCAAACCACGACGTCATTCCCGCCGCGCTGCCCGACGACATCAACCGACGCCTCTTCTCGACCAAAAGCGCGCAGGGAACCAAGGTCCCGCTGGTTCCCCTGACCATCCATCACGCTCCGGTCGACAAAAAAATTACCCAGGACGACGATGACTTCGGCTTTCAGGGCACCACCGTCAACCCGCACAGCACGCTAGCCGGATACCTCTTCTACGACGTTCGCGGCCTCGATGACCCGCCACTCAAAGGCGCCGAGTTCTACGTCAAAATGATCCACACACTCGACGGCAAAAAAGAACTCTTCGCCTTCTCAATCCCACTGAACAAGTGGCTAGCCAGTTCGCACACCGCGGCAGCGACTACGAAATCTGAAGTCCAGAAGAACTGACCATGATGCAACCGAACGCTGTACCTGAAGTCTTGAGTCCGAGTCCGCTACTATGCTGAACATTCGCCCTGCTGTCCCTACCGACGTTTCGCAGATTCTTTCCTTCATTCGTGAGCTTGCCGAGTATGAGCGCGAGCCCGATGCCGTTCACACAACCGAGGCCGACCTACTGCGCGACGGCTTCGGCGAAAAGAAGCGCTTCGACTGCCTGATCGCAGAATGGGACGGTGCGCCTGCGGGGTTTGCGCTTTACTTTTACAATTACTCCACCTGGGAGGGCCGCTGCGGGATCCACATTGAGGACCTGTACGTCAGCTCGAAGCTGAGAGGCAAGGGAATCGGTAAAGCTCTCCTATCGCGAGTAGCCGCCATCGCAGTGGAGGAGGGGTGTCGGCGGCTTCAATGGGATGTGCTGGAGTGGAATACCCCAGCCATCGATTTCTATTGTCAAAGGGGCGCACAGATGCTCGTGGATTGGGAGACCATGCGCATCGACGGCGAAGCCCTCCAAGCTCTTGCAAAGAACTCCCCCAGAGTTTGAAACGCGCGACATGAGTCGGGCCGCAAGCGCTGTTTCGTCCAATCGCCAGCCACTGGCGATACAATCGAAACCCCAGCGTTTAGCCCATAAAAAGGGAGACGCACGATGACCCAGCATCCCTTGCGCTCGACTCTTCTTGCTGCATCGCTCGCTTTGTTCACGGCCATCGCAGCGATCGCTCAAACGGCCGGAACGCAGGAATCAGCGCTCTCCCCCGCACAATCGGCAATCATCAATCAAAAGATAGCCGTCCTCCATACCTCTGGCGAACGCAACATGGCGCAGTCTTGGACCAACGCCAAGAAGGTCGGTGAAGTCCTTTGCCGTCCGGCTGCACTCTCCACGCTCAGGAAGAAAGATCCCACAGTCGACAAAGTCTTCCTCGGCACCAGCGCCCCCGAGACCCTCAAACTCGAAAGCAATCAGCGCCTTATTGGCAGCGGCCAATCTCGCACTCCGCAAGGCTGGACCGAGTTCAACTTTACCTGCGACCTCGACCCGAGGACCGGAAAGGTGACGAACTTCCAGACCCAGCCACTTCCTCCTCAGCCGCAACTCGGCACACCGAACCATTGACGCGGCCGCTATAATAGAAAGCGGGGGCAAGACTAAAATCCAGGCATGCGCACTGCGGGACCAACGTAGCTAAGTCGCATGTATGGAATGCTTTACGGTTACGCGCCCCTTCAGAATTAGGACTTTAACGAGTAGGTCCAAAGCTAAGTCCCATGATTCGAAGACTTTGCAATATAAGTATGGGGGGTTAGGGTACATGGCAGCAAAGAAGATCAAGGTGATCGGCGGAGGCCTCGCAGGCCCTGAGGCCGCCCTCCAGGCCGCCCGCTTCGGCTGCCAGGTCGAGCTGTACGAGATGCGCCCCACCCGCTCCACCGAAGCCCACCAAACCTCCGACTTCGCCGAACTCGTCTGCTCTAACTCCCTCAAGTCCGAGTCCGAAAACACCGCCCCCTGGCTCCTCAAG
>DATDHL010000642.1:0-8666 GCA_036521575.1 Edaphobacter sp.
ACGCTCATAAAATGAGAACGCCTGTTCACATTGACCATTGAATTCAAGATAGGGATTCAGTTGCATTTGCACACTCCTCGTTCGATTCGAATGAACCGTCCTCCGCATAAAATCATGCGGCGAACCGGCTTCTACCATCACGTCGAACAAGGAAGTCGGAAATCGACAATCTGGCACAATTTTTGTGAATATTTTTTACAGCAGGAACCCGACACGCCCTAAGTCATAAACCTTCTACGACTTCCCCACCACTCGGCCACGCAAGATCTCTTCCGCATCCCGAACTACAACCGCGGAGGCATGACGAGTCAATTCAGTGAGCACATCATCCGGAAAATCCGCCGCCTCAAAAACTTGCCGAATCTCCATCTCAACCTCACCGTCGCGAGCCAGCGTAGGACACCGCTTCGCCCACTCGATCGCCTCTTCCATCGAGTTCAACTCAACCACCACATAGCCGATAATCAACTCCTTCGCCTCAGCAAAGGGTCCATCGGTTACGACCACCTTCCCTCCGGAAGAGTTGATCCGCGCACCCTTTGAACTCGGCTGCAGCCACTCCCCACCCAGCAGCACGCCGGCCTTTCTCAGTTCTTCGTTATACCGCCCAACCGCGGCAACAAGCTCCTTGCTGGGCAGACCACCCGCCTCCGTATTCTTGTCAGCCTTCCCCATGATCATGAATCGCATCGCATTCATCTCCAGACTTCGTCACTGCTCGTGCTATGGTCTCAAGCGGAAGCCCGCCGCCGTGTCCGCAACAATCCGCCCACCGCTCCACCCACTGTCGACAGCACCAGCACAATTCCCGCCAGCATGGCAAAGCCGGTCAGCATCATGCCGGCGCGAAACTCCGGCGAGTACAGATACCGCGTCACCTCAGCGGGCTCTGGATTCGCCGTCGCAGCCTTCTCAATCTGTGCATGAAGCTGCTCGGTCAACTGCGCATCGAACCCCGCCATCGCGTGCAGACCATAACGCGCTACCAGCCCTGCTATAGCAATCGATATCGCCAGAAAAGTCACCAACGCAACCCCGGCCACCATCCCGATCCGCGCCCCAATCCCCGCATCCATCCACGCCGCAGGCCGTCGCCACTGATACAGCCCCACCGTAATCAGCGATCCGCTGATGATCCACAGCGAGCTAATCGGAGACAGAACAGGAACTCGCATCGCCGCGGCTGACAACACCGCTGCAACCAAAGCCACCAGCGCAGCGCAGCGGATTGCCGTCTTCCACTCCACCTCGCGCGGACGCGGCGGCGGCAGCGCACCCGTAGTCGACTCCTCTCCAGCCGCCGAAGTCTCTTCGTAATCGATCAGGTAGATCTGCGGCGCACCGCAGTGCGGGCAAAAGGACACCTCGCCGTCACCGGCAGAAAGCTCACCGCCACATCGGTGACAAAACTTATGCATATCTTATGAAGCTACCCCACCGCAGGTAACCGGGCAAGCGGACCCAGGCTACTGACTATCTCCATCATCAACCGACAAATGCCCCGGCAGGTCCAGTGCGACCAGGCCAAACTTAGTACCATTTCCTTCCGGATCGATCGAAACAATATGCTGATGTTGCTTCGACCCCGCCTTCAGCTCCATCTTGTTCGAAACATCTTCATTCACATTCACGTGCTTGTCCTTATTGTTGTCGCACGTAAGCCCTTCGGAGGTACGCGTCGGTGTCCCCACCGGCCTGTTATTGGAGCACTGAATCACATCCCCATACCGCCCAAGCGCCTGGCGATAGAACGCGGCCAGCTTGTCCGGGCTGTCCGCAGAGCGATAGCTCGCCGCCTTCACTCGAAGCTGGAAGCTTCCAAAGCTCAAATTAACATCAGCCGATCCACTATCCTTGTCTTTCTTTTTTACGAGCTCGGCGCCCGGATAGATCGGCAATCCCATCCCAGTCTGCACAGCGGCATCATTCGTCTTCACCTGCATCCCGCCAAACGGCGTAGCGATCTTGACGTTATCTTTGTCGCCGTCTTTATTCGAGTCGATGCGGCAACCGCTCATCACCACCGCACCCAAAGCCACTACTGCCGCAACTGACTGCCTCGCCCGCATTCCAATACTCATTTTACTCTCCAAACGACAATACGCCATTTGCAACTGTAAGGTTCCATTCAAAAAATCCATAGTACCCCGCCCGCTGTAGCCTATACTGACGACAGGTCACAGCAGGCCAACCCGCCTCGTTCGGCGAACCGGAGACTGGCATGGCACAGCATCAGCCAATCCGCAAATCCCACCCCCCATCCGGATCCGACATTCCGGACAAACTCTACTTCCGCATCGGCGAAGTCTCAAAGCTTTGCGACGTTCCGGCCTATGTCCTCCGTTTTTGGGAGAGCGAGTTCCCGCAGCTCAAGCCCCACAAAGGCGGAACCGGCCAGCGCCTCTACCGCCGCCGCGACGTAGATACCGCCCTCCACATCAAGTCCCTCCTCTACGACGAGGGCTACACCATTCCCGGTGCCCGCCAGGTCATAAAGGGGGAACTCCGCCATAAGGAGCCGCAGCTCCCGCTCGACATTGACAGCAGCGCTCCAACGGTCAACACGCAACAACTGCGCAAGCTACAGAAAGAACTCCGCGACCTTCACGCCCTGCTCTCCAAACCCGCTATACCCCGCGCCGCAATCCACACCATCCGCGCGCCCCGTCCATCGACCACTCCGCGACGCAACCCAGCGCGACTTTTCGACGCCCCACCCGACGCCTAGACTCTTCTACAGCGCGATCCATCCCGCATGGATCGCCCAGAGCGACAAACTCGCCACAATAATCCACAACGTCACGCCCTGCACCAGCGGTCGTGTCCCCACTTGTCGCAGCGTATTCCGAGTAATAGCGGTCCCAATCAAAAACAGCACCACCGTCAATCCAGCCCGTCCCAGCCTGTTCAAGCCTGTAAATATCCCCACCGTTCCAGGCAGGTACTTCGGAACATAACTAGCCAGCACCGCCGCAACACAAAAGTACAAAATGAACCACGGCCACTGCACCTTGGCCTTGCTCTTCTTCAACATCGCCGTGGCAACCGTCAGAGGCACAATCCAAAGGGCCCGCGCCAGCTTCACCGTAGTCCCCACCGCCAATGCCGTGGCCCCATACTTCGCCCCGGCGCCCACCACCGAGCTCGTGTCATGGATAGCCAAAGCCGCCCAAAGCCCGAACTGCGTCTGCGAAAGATGCAGCGACCACCCGATAAACGGAAACAGCAGCAGCGCAATCGAGTTCAGCACGAACACCGTGCCCAAAGACACCGCCATCTCCTCTTCGTTCGCCTCCAGCACCGGCCCCAGCGCAGCAATCGCGCTACCCCCGCAGATCGCCGTCCCCACGCTGATCAGCAGCGATTGCGTCTTGCCCACCTGCAACAACTTTCCCAGCAATACGCCCAGCCCCAGCGCAAACGTAATGCTGATCGCCGTGTAAACAAACCCCGACCGCCCCGCATGGACCACCTCTCGCAGATTCATCCCGAACCCCAGGCAAACCACCGCCGCCTGCAACAGAAACTTTGACAGCCTGCGACTCTCCGCATGAAACGGATGAACCACCGTCAACCCAAACACCAGCCCCGCCGCCAAAGCAAACGGCGGCCCGATCAACCCACTAGCCGAAACAATGATCCCAACAAAGAATAGATTCTTCACCATCACGCTCTTAAGCATGAGCGCAGCTTAAAACCAAGTCGAGACGTACTTTCGAATCACCGATAAGCCCTACTTATCGCCCCCATTTCCTACCCAAACCACGTCATCTCGACCGAAGCACTGGACAGCCTTACCGTCCAGTGCGCAGTGGAGAAGCCTGCCCTGAGCGAAGCCGAACGGGATCCCTGTATTTCGCTTTTGTTTTTACTATTTGCTGTTGCTCTTTTGTTTGTCATCCCGTAGGGATCGGCTGTTGTTCTTGTCGTTGCCATTACACTTGTTCGCTTGTCATTTTGACCCTGAGCGAAGTCGAAGAGGAAGAACCCAGCATTTCCAAGGGGGAGCGAAGCGGCCTGGGCTCACCCCACTGAAGCCGCCGCAAACCGCTGAAACGCAGCCGCAGCCCCCACAACCTCCGTCCCCGCCAACCTTACAAAGCTGAAATCCCGCAAAATCTCCAACCCCTCCACCTTCACCACCCGTACTGTCCCCAACCGCATCACCTTCCCAATAGCCCACCGCGAAACAAACCCCACCCCAAGCTCCGCCTCCACGCCCGAAATAATAGCCTCAGTAGAATCCAGCTCCATCGCCACCTTTAGCGATCGCAGCGGCAACCCAGCCGCCTTCAAAGCCCGCTCCACCACCCGCCGCGAACCCGACCCGCGCTCCCGCAAAAGCAGAGGAACCGCCGCCAGTTCTTCCGGCTCAATCATCCCGGCCTTCGCCCACACATGATTTGGACTCACTATCAGCACCATCTCATCCCGAACCATCCGTTCCGTCTTCACATCCCGCCGCATCGCAGGCCCTTCGATAATCCCCAGCGTCACCCGCGCCTCCGCCACCGCCTCCACGATCTTCTCGGTATTTCCACTCACCAGCGACAGATGCACATGCGGATACTGCTTCAAGAACGACCCCAGAATCCGCGGCAACAGATACTGCGCCACAGTCGTCGAAGCCCCCAGTCGCAGCGGACCCGCCACCTCATCATTCAACGCAGCCAGCGCCCGCTGCGCCTCAGCCATCACCTCCGCCGCCTTTGTTGCATACCCCAGCAAAACTCGCCCAGCCTCCGTCAGCGAAATCTGCGTCCCATGCCCCTCACCACCCGCCCGGTCGAACAACCGAACCCCAGCCTCCTCCTCCAGCGCACGAATCTGCTGGCTCACCGCCGGCTGGCTCAGATGCAGCACCTCCGCCGCCTTGCGAAAGCTCATCTCCGCCGCAACCGCCCGAAAAACCCTAAGCCGAAAGTTCTCCAAACTCTCTCCTCAGCAATGAACCACCCCAGCCACCTCATCAGCATAAGCCCAACCGATAAAATCAAATCAACCACCCCTGTGACCGCAAACGACGAACCCAATCCGATCCTTGAACCTTTGGAAGCCACCTCTATTTCCGAGCCGATCAAACCACGCCGCAATCCGTTCGACTTTCTGCGTCCATCCCACCGCCACACCGCAGCGTCCGCGACCCTGCTCCTCACCTTATCCGCGCTTCTCTCACGCCTCATAGGCCTTATCCGCGACCAGTTCATCGCTTACAAGTTCGGCGCAGGCCACAACACCGACGCCTACAACGTAGCCTTCTTTCTCCCCGAACTCATCAACTACCTCCTCGTCGGCGGAGCAGCCTCCATCACCTTCGTCACCATTCTCGAACGCTACCGCGCCAACAACAACGAAGCCGAAGGCGAGCGCGCCCTCTCCATCATCCTTAACACCATGGTGCTCGTCCTCGGCACCGCCATCATCCTCGCTGAGATCTTCACCCGCTACTACATCCGCATCTACTTCAAGCCTGACTCGCCCGAAGGTATCCTCTCCACCCACATCACCCGCATCCTTCTCCCCGGCCAGCTCTTCTTCTTCGCCGGCGGTGTCCTCACCGCCGTCCTGCTCGTCCGCAAACAATTCACCTTCCAGGCGCTCACGCCCCTCATCTACAACCTCTGCATCATCATCGGCGGAGCCCTTCTCGCCAGCCGCATGGGCATCTCCTCTCTGGCCGTAGGCGCTCTCGCCGGAGCCTACCTCGGAGCCTTTCTTCTCAACGCATACGGCGCCTATCGTGCAGGCATGCGATACCAGCCCATCCTCGACCTCAAACACCCCGGTCTCCGCGAATGGGTCCGCCTCTCGCTCCCTCTCATGCTGGGCGTAACCATCATCACCCTCGACAGCCAGATCCTCGGCTACTTCGCCAAGCACGGCGCCGGTGACATCTCCCGCCTCACCTACGCCAAGCGCCTCTTCACCGCCCCCATGGCCATCATCGGACAGGCCGCCGGCGCAGCCTCCCTCCCCTTCTTCGCCGCGCTCTACGGACGCAACCAGTTCGACGCCTTCCGCTCCGCCGTCAACCGCTCCGTCTCCCGCCTCATAGCCTTCTCGTTCCTCGGCTCCGCAGCAATGATCTCCCTCGCCCTCCCCGCCGTCGACATCGTCTTCCGCCGTGGCAACTTCCGCGCCGCCGACGCCACCGCCACCGCCAGCTACTTCGCCATCTTCGCCATCTCGCTCGCCCTCTGGACCGCACAAGCCATCTACGCTCGCGCCTTCTACGCCGCCGGCGAAACCTTCGTCCCTATGCTCGCCGGAACCATCGTCACCCTCATCACGATCCCCATCTACTGGACGCTCCACCAACACTTCAACGTCATCGGCCTTGCCTGGGCCTCCGACCTGGCCATCATCCTCCACACCGTCACCCTTGCCACGCTGCTGCATCGCCGCAAACTGGTTCCACTCTTCGGCCCATCAGGCGGCCTCGATCGCCCAGAGATCTTCCGCGCAGCAGCAGCCGGAATCATCAGCTTCGCAGGGACCTACCTACTTCTCCACCTCATCCCCCAGAAACAAACCTATCTTGGAGACATCATCTCCCTCGCTCTGGGAGGAATAGTTTGGGCCGCCCTTGCCGTCGGTACCCTCCACTTCACCGGCTCCAAACTCCTGACTCAACTTCGTCACCGTCTGTCCTGAACCCATACCCCTTTCGTGACATTAGGCGAAGCTCTTTCGCCGTGTACTATCAAAAAATATGGCTGGAATCTCTTACCAATACAGCGCCGCCAACTCCGAACCCAGTCACCAGCACCTCTATCCATCCGTCTCCCGTTTTCTGACCGCCGTCCCCCAAGGCTCCATCGTCATGGACGCCGGCTGCGGCAACGGCTCCTTCATCTCCCTCTTTCAGGACAGGAACTGGCAGCTTCACGGCTCCGATCTCTCCCCCACCGGCATCGAGCTCGCTCGCCAGACTTACCCCAACATCAACTTCTTCCTCGCCGACGGCCAATCTCTCTACGCCGAATTCCTCTCGACCATCGGCCCCGTCGACATCGTCCTCTCCACCGAGGTCATCGAGCACGTCTACGACCCCCGAGGCTTCCTCCGCAACTGCTTCGGCCTGCTCAAACCCGGCGGCACCATCATCCTTACCACCCCCTATCACGGCTACCTGAAAAACCTCCTGCTAGCCGCAACCGGCAAACTCGATCAGCACTTCACCGTTCTATGGGATCACGGCCATATCAAATTCTGGTCACGCAATACCCTCGAAGCGGTTCTAAAAGAAACCGGCTTCACCAACATAGAGTTCGCCGGCTCCGGCCGCATCCCCTACGTCTGGAAGAGCATGGTCCTCAAGGCAACAAAACCCGCCTGACCAAGCTCTACTTCGCATCCTCATACTCTTCTTTCCAAGCCGTCTGAATTGCCTCCAGAATCCCCTCATTCGACTTCGCCGGATCACCCACAAACCCCGGCAGCTCCATCACGAACTTGTGCAAATCCGTAAACCGAACCGAATAAGGCTCAATCTCCGGAAACTTCTCCTGCAACAAAATCCCAATCTCTTCCGAGTCCATCCAACCGATCTCACGCGCCATACCTTCTCCTCTAAACTAGTCTCAACGACGGCAGCCGTTGCTCTCAAAGACTACAAGAACCAGCCGCAATTGTTATGAAGCACACGAATCAAATCCCATGGTCGGCTTCGCTCCTGCGCCGCGACCTCAACGCCCGAGCCCAGCACCTCGCCACCACCGAAAACCTCCTGCACGAACAAACCACCGGCAACGAACCCAGCATCATCTTCGGCTGCGACGACCAGGCCCGCCACGGCAACTTCCATCCCGCCAGCTACGCCGCCATCTGCACCAACCCCGACTGGCAGCGCCGCCTCACCAAGGTCCACACCGCCCATCGCCGATCCCGCGCCCGCGCCGACTGGCCATGGATGGAGCTCGACTGCGCCAACAGCTCCGACGCCCTCTTGATGAACATCTTCTGCCACCCGAACGTCTTCGACGGCGAAACCCTCGCCCCCGCCGTAGCCAGCCTCCTCGGAGTAGAACCCGCCACCCAACCCAACTTCGGAATCCACCCCGGCGTCCCCCTCCGCAAAGGCCTCAAAGACCGCACCGAGATCGACCTCCAACTCAACAACCTCTTCATCGAAGCCAAGCTAACCGAAACCGACTTCCAAACCGCCAAACCCAACCTCATCGAGCGCTACCAAGACCTCGAAACCGTCTTCGACATCACCCGCCTCCCACACAAAACCCTCTACTCCCCCGCACCGCACCCACCCACAGAAGACTTCTCCCAAATCGAAGACCCCATCGATCTACCAGACCCACCACCCCAACCCATCCCAGCATCAACCCAATCACGCACCGTAATCCAGGGCTACCAACTCATCCGCAACACCCTGGCCGCTTACGCCTCCGAAGCATCTTTCTGCGTCCTATGCGACGCCCGCCGCCACGACCTCATCGAGACCTGGTACGCCATCCTCTCCGCCGTCCACCGCCCCACCTTCGCCGCGCGCCTGAAGCTCCTAACCTGGCAAGAACTAGCCACCACCCTACCGCAAGACCTCCAGCAATTCCTCGACACAAAATACGGCATCATCTGCCGCTAAGCAGAATCACAGTGACCGCACCCCATCTTCAAGTCGTCATCCTGACCCTGAGCGAAGCCGAAGGGGA
>DATDHL010000643.1:0-2051 GCA_036521575.1 Edaphobacter sp.
ACCGTTGCCGGCTTGCGACAACTAGGCGGCTTCATATACCGTTTGGCTTTCATTGAAGGACTTCCAGATGACGGTCACTTTGGGTTCGCGTACCGAGCGGTTCCAAGTGGGCAAAGCGCTCCGACGCAAGACGCCGCGAGAAGCACATGCCGACCTTAAAGGATCGATGTCGCGCAATGCCGTTGCAATTCTCGCCGAGAGCGATCCGGATCGCGTTCCGGAGCTTGTGCCGGAGCGTTATGCGCGCATGACGGTCAACCCGTTCGCGTTCCTGCGCGGCGCCGCCGCGGTGATGGCGACAGACTTGGCCGCCCAGCCAATGGCCGGAATACCGGTGCAGGCAGGCGGCGACAGCCACCTGATGAACTTCGGCGCCTTCGTTACTCCCGAGGACAATATCCTGTTCGACGTGAACGATTTTGATGAGACACTGCCTGGCGTCGATTTCACCGTCGATCTGAAGCGTCTCGCAGCAAGCGTAGCGGTAGCGGCATCGGCCGCGGGCACAAACAAGAAACAGGCCCGCGCGATCGCGGCTGCGACTGTCAAGGCCTATCGGACGCACATTTCCGCACTCGCCAAGCTGTCGCCGCTGGAAATCTGGCACAGCCGGATCGACCTCGAACAGGCGATCAAGCAGATCGGCAATAGCGATCTGCGGCGCCAGCTCGTTGGCGTGATTGCTAAGGCGCGGGGCGAGGGCTTGTCGAAGGACGACAATTTTCCGCATCTCGTCAGCGGCGATCATCCGAAGATCGTCGATAAGCCCCCTACTATTTTCCATCTCGATCCTAAGGCCGACGCGCGACACCGGCTTGGTGTCGAGCGCGTGTTCGCTGCCTATCGTAAAGGCCTCAATCCTGATCGTCAGCGGTTGCTCGACCGTTTCACAATGAAGGATCTTGCCTTTAAGGCGGTGGGCGTCGGATCCGTCGGCACATTCTGCTGCGTGGCATTGTTCATGACCGACGACAACGAGCCGTTGTTCTTGCAGGTCAAACAAGCGCAGCGATCGGTTTTGGAACGGCTCGGCGGCAAGCTTGCCTACAAAGGAAACCAGGGCCGCCGGGTTGTGGAGGGCCAGCAGATGATGCAGGCCGCCAGTGACATCTTTCTCGGTGCTACGCAGGACGATGCGACCGGCCGTCAGTTCTATGTTCGGACGCTGAAAAACCACTGCAGGCTTGGCGCCGTCAGCGAAATCAGCGAAGGGGAGGCACTCTCGGACTATGCCCAGCTATGCGGTCGAACCCTCGCGCGTGCCCATGCGCGCTCCGGCGATCCGGCCGCGATCGCTGGCTACACCGGCAAGAGCGACGCGCTCGATGACGCGATCGCGTCCTTCGCGACGGCCTATGCCGATCAGACAAGCGCCGACCACGCCGCTCTGGTGAAGGCGAAGGGGACCAAACCGACGGCTACGAAGAAAGCGAAAGCGACTTAGTCGAAGGGAGAGCCAGGCTCCGGTCCCCAAGATTTAGACGGCGTTGAATCGACTACTCGTGCGGCACGAAAGTCCGGAAGTGGCACCTTTGAGAGATCCCGACCCGCTCCGAAAATGTCTGCTTTCATGGGTAGACCGGAAGTGACTGGCATAAGGTCGGAATGACGAGATTGACCCAATTCGGACATTTAGCCTGGATCAAGACCGGCCTTAGCAACGGCAATCTTGTCGAGGTAAAGGGCAATCTCAAGCCCGGCGAGCAGATCGTTACAAAGGTAGTCTATTTCCTGACCGCGCCGCATCCGGGAGCTAGTGCGGTGGTTCAAAAGTGACCTCCATCCCAACCGCGCGTCCTTCAAGAGAATTTTTGAATCAAAAACGCGCAAATATAGCTTCAGCCGTCCCTTTTGAATCCGAAATTCGCTAAAGTGGGTGACGCCACGTAAGGAGAACTTCGGATTCGGGACACGGGTCCTCCTTCAGCCCATTGAAAGCTCTGATCTGAATGGATCGCCTTGTCGCCATCGCAGTCAGCCGCCGTTATTTGATGGTGGGCTTGTTCGCCGCCGTGATAGTCGGCGGCCTGATCGCTTTCAAGCAGCTCAAT
>DATDHL010000644.1:0-5218 GCA_036521575.1 Edaphobacter sp.
GTAGGCGGATTCGCAGCCATGAAGGCCCTCTCCACCCGCAACGAAGACCCCACCCACGCCTGCCGCCCCTTCGACAAAGACCGCGACGGCTTCGTCGTCGGTGAAGGCGCCGGCATCCTCATCATGGAAGAGCTCGAGTTCGCCAAAGCCCGCGGCGCCCACATCCTCGCCGAAGTCATCGGCTACGGCATGTCCGCAGACGCCTTCCACATGACCGGCATGGCTCCCGAGGGCGAAGGCTGCCGCCGCGCCATGAACGCCGCCATCAAGGTCGCAGGCATCTCGCCCGACCTCATCGACTACGTCAACGCCCACGCCACCTCGACCCCCCTCGGCGACGCACTTGAGTCCCAGGCCATCGAGAACGTCTTCGGCGAGCGCGCCAAAAGCGGCACCCTCCTCGTCAGCTCCACCAAGTCCATGAGCGGCCACCTCCTCGGCGGCGCAGGCGGACTCGAAGCAGGCATCACCATTATGGCAATGCTCGAGCAGACAGCCCCGCCTACCATGAACATCGAGGAGCTCGACCCAGCCTGCCGCCTGAACTACGTCCCCAACAAGCCCCTGGCCGCAAAGATTGATTACGCTCTCTCAAACTCCTTCGGCTTCGGTGGAACCAACGGCTCGCTGATCTTCAAACGCTGGACTTAAATTCTTTCCTGCAGGCGCTGGATGCTCACTCCGATGTGCAGCTTCGCTCCTCTTTTCCTGTTTCATACGAAGCGTAAGCTGATTATTGCGAAGCGTCGCATCTTATTCGCAATCGCTCTTGCGCTCTCGCTCTTAACGCACAACCTCGCAGCTCAAATAACACCAGAGTCGGCGCCGCCCCCACCTTCAGCCGCGGTTACACTAGGCGATCGTACCCTCTTCACCATCAATACCCCCATAGGCTCCGCCACAGCCGAAGCCCGTGCCGCAGGTGCCAGCGCTCGCCTCGAGCAGGTGATGCGAGACGACAGCCACAAGCCGGAAGACATCCACACGGTCGAGTATCCCGGATTCACCCGAATTGTCTCCAACGACCTCGTCCTCGTCAATGTCACCGACGCCGACGCCGACGCCGCTGCTCACTCCACCTCTCGCCTCCTCCTAGCCGAAACCCAGCTCCGGATCATCCGCGAAGCTATCCCTAAGGTCCGCAACGAGTACACCACCCGTAGCATCACCATCGACACCCTCTACGCACTCCTCGTCACCATTGCGCTCGTCTCTCTGCTCCTCATCTTTCGCCGCATCATCTTTCCCGCACTCTACTCTCTCATCGAGCGCTGGCGCGGCACGCGGATCCACGGTATCAAGGTGCAGAAGCTGGAGCTACTGTCGGAAGACCGCCTCGTCGGACTGCTGCACTCTCTCCTCCTGCTGATCCGTTTCATTCTCACTGCAACTCTGCTCTATTTCTACTTTCCCCTCGTCTTCAGCTTCTTCCCCTGGACACGTGCCTACGGCCGCGTTCTCT
The DNA here is from genome assembly GCA_036521575.1 of Edaphobacter sp. Lineage (GTDB taxonomy): Bacteria > Acidobacteriota > Terriglobia > Terriglobales > Acidobacteriaceae > Edaphobacter. Next base: position 1,463 of record DATDHL010000644.1, read on the forward strand.
TCGGTTACATCCTCTCGCCCATCCGCACCGGGTGGGCAGCCTTCATCCACTATCTGCCACAGCTTCTCGTCGTCCTCGTTATTGCCTTCTTTGCATGGCTCGCCCTCCGCGTCGCTCGCTTTCTGTTTCGCGAGCTCAGCCGTGGAACCCTCTCCTTGACTGGCTTTTACCCCGAGTGGGCCATGCCCACTCTCAAAATCGTCCAGGTCTTCATCATTGTCTTCGCTGTGGTCGTCGCCTTCCCCTACCTGCCCGGCTCCGAGTCGCCTGCCTTCAAAGGCGTCTCCATCTTTCTCGGAATTCTCCTCTCGCTCGGCTCCAGCTCTGCGGTCTCCAACATGGTCGCAGGCATCGTGCTCACCTATACCCGCGCCTTCAACATCGGCGATTTGGTCCAGATAGCCGACACCACGGGACAGGTCACCGAGAAGACCCTCCTCGCCACCCAAATCCGCACCATCAAAAACGTCTTTGTCGCTGTCCCTAACTCTCTCGTGTTAAGCAGCCATGTCATCAACTTCAGCCGATCCCCGCAAAACCAGCCCCTCATTCTTCACGTGACTATCGGCATCGGCTATGAAGTACCATGGCGCCAGGTCCATACCCTCCTCATCGCCGCGGCCAGCAGCGCCAGCGGCATCCTCTCAGACCCTGCTCCCTTTGTCCTGCAGACCCGCCTCGAGGACTTCTGCGCCTCCTATCAGATCAACGCTTACACCAGGGAACCCTCTCGCATGTCCGCCATCTACAGCGAACTCAATCAGAACATTCAGGACGAGTTCAACAAAGCCGGCATCGAGATCACGACCCCTCACTATAGCGCACTGCGCGACGGCAACACGGTCACCATTCCAAGCACCTTTCTACCAGGCGACTACGAACCCAGTTCGTTTCGCGTCTCATCCACCAACTCCGAACGGACCCCGCCCACCTCCCCCACAAAGACGAGCTAACCGGCACACTCACACGTCCCTTACAGCGCGGTAAGATCTTTGGCGGAGGGTCTATGAAGCATGCCGCCGTCGGCTTCTCCGCCCATTCAGGCTGGACCGCTCTGGTCGCGATATCGCTTGAAGAGGGCTCCCCGCTGGTGCTTTTGCGTCAACGTCCTCACCTTGTCAAAACCTTCACGTATGAATTTCGTCAGCCCTATCACACCGCGGAAAAAAGACCGCTGGCCGAAGCTCGTAGCGTCATCTCGCACGCCCGCACCGATGCAAGGCGTCTCGCCTATCAAGCCATCCACTCCGTTCAAACACGCCTTCAGGAACAGGACTATGAACTCAAACGCTGCAGTCTGCTTCTTGCTTCCGGAAGACCGCTTCCGGCCCTCCCTCAAATTCTGTCGTCTCATGCACTGATTCACACCGCTGACGGAGAGCTTTTCCGTGAAGCGTTGATTCACGCAAGCTTGCGCTGCGGCTTCGAGATGTTCACTGCAAAAGAGAGCGTACTGCTTGAAACTGCCTCGCACACGCTGCACCTTCAACCTGATGAGCTTATTCGTTGCCTCACCAATCTTGGATCCGGGCTTGGCTCCCCGTGGACGCGAGACGAAAAGTTCGCAGCGCTTGTCGCCTGGCTTTCTCTCCTGTAGCAAAGTGGGTATAAAGGTTACCTTCGGAGATCACGCATGAAGTTGCTGCACACCCTTGCCCTGTTCGCCCTCGCCACCACCGCCCGAGCCGAAGTCACCCTCCCCAAAGTCTTCTCCAGCCACATGGTCCTTCAGCGCGAGATGCCCATCCACATCTGGGGCAGCGCTGCGCCCGGCGAGCAAGTCACCGTCGACCTCCACCGCGCAAGCAACACCGCCATCACCGACAACCTCGGCCGCTGGAGCCTCTTCCTCCCCGCCCAACCCGCAGGAGGCCCCTTCACCCTCACCATCCATGCCTCGAACACCCTCCAGCTCGAAGACATCCTCATCGGCGACCTCTGGCTAGCCTCTGGCCAATCCAATATGGAGATGCCCCTGTCAGGCTTCCCCGGTAACGCTGTAGTCAAAGACGCCGACAAAGAGATCGCCGCCGCCGACCACCCGCAAATCCGCCTGCTCCTCGTCGCGCAAGACACAGCCGATTACCCCCTGGAAGACGTCAAAGCCACCACCGGCTGGTCCCTCTGCACCCCCGAGACCGCAAAGGACTTCTCCGCCGTAGCCTACTTCTTCGCCCGCGACCTCCAAAAGAAAGAGCACGTCCCCATCGGCCTCATCGACTCCACCTGGGGAGGCACCCCCGCCGAAGCCTGGACCAGCCTCGACACCCTCGGCTCCGACGCCGCCCTCATGCCCGTCTTCGCTGCCCGAGCCGAGAAGATGAACCGCGAGACCACCGAGCAGCGTGCCGACCTCGCCGACAAGCAGCTCAAAGCCGAGGGCAAGCCCACCATCCCCAACCGCGACTGGCACCCCAACCCCGTATCCTGGCGCCCCGCCGCGCTCTACAACGCCATGATCGCCCCCTTCACCCCGCTCCCCATCCGCGGAGTCATCTGGTACCAGGGCGAAACCAACTCCTCCCTCAACCGCGCCCCCCTCTACAGCCGCCTCTTCCCCGCCATGATTCAGGACTGGCGAACCCAGTGGCGTCAGGGCAACTTCCCCTTCCTCTTCGTGCAAATCTCCGCCTTCGACAGCCCCAAAGAAAACTGGGGCCTCCTCCGTGACGCTCAGCGCCGCACCCTCCACCTCGTCAACACCGGCATGGCCGTCACCATCGACATCGGCAGCGAACACAACGTTCACCCCTCGGATAAGCAAACCGTAGGCGAACGCCTCTCACTCCTCGCCCGCAGCATCGTCTTCGGCGAAAACATCGTCGCCTCAGGCCCCCTCTTCCGTCTCGCCTACCCCGACCATGGAGTGATGCATGTCTGGTTCCACAACGCCGACGGCCTAAAAGCCCAGGGCCCAAACCAAGGTGCAGTTCAGGGCTTCGAAGTAGCAGCAGCCGACGGCAACTTCGTCCCCGCCACCGCCAAAATCGAAGGCGACACCATCATCGCCACCAGCCCCACCGTCCCCAATCCCCGCTACGTCCGCTACGCCTGGCAAGGCTTCCCCCAAGCCAACCTCTACAACGCAGCCGGACTCCCCGCCTCCACCTTCACCTCATACCCAGTGCCCTAGCGCAGAACTCCCATCACCATCTCAACGAGAGCAGCTCACGCCCTCACCATGAGCCGCTCGGCAGAAGGACCCGCACGTCATCTTTTATCCGCCTTTATCCTTCTGATCACCGTTACGCCGTTATCCGCGTACTTCCGCGCCAATCCGCGGTCGCCTAGCTGGACGCCACTGCAATCCCCACGATGATCACCAAACCAACCAACCACCACCCTACGACGACCGCCGCAGCCTTGCCCTTCGAAACCTTCGCCACAATCGCCGTTCCAATCACCAGCAGGACCAGCGACCACAGCCCGATCACATCGAAAAAGCTGAGAAACGCCTTCAGCCAGGGCGCAGCGTCGGGCATAAAGTAAGCGGGATTCGTCCCCACCGGATTCTGCGCGTTGTACGATTCCGCATTACCTCCAATCAGCAGCATCACGATCGTCAGCACCCCGATCAACACCTTCGGCAGAGACGCATACATCCACACTGCAAACATTTGGCCATACGTCGTCTGCGCGCCCAGTCCAAAATTAAAGCTCGCCCAATACAGCAGCGCTGCAATCGCCACGAACGCCAGGATCAATAAAAACGCGCCGTAGGTAAAGTAGCGGGTGATCTTTGCCGAGATCGCCATC
>DATDHL010000645.1:0-9114 GCA_036521575.1 Edaphobacter sp.
GCTGCTGGATGGGCTCTCCCTCGAACTGGTCACGCTCGACGCCTGGCCCGCCCTCGCCGCGCCGGAGGAAACGGGCCGTACCTTCGAGGAGAACGCCCGTTCGAAGGCGCGCTACTACGCGACGGCAACAGGACTCGGGCCGATCTGGTGCGTGATGTCCTCGGCACGATCACCCTTGAGGTCCTGGGCCAAGACTCGGTGTTTGCCCAGCGGCCTGTCGAAGACAAGGGTGAGGCTTGAGAGATCGCCGAAGATGCCGAAGGGCCCTGGCGCATTGTCGACCCGTAACGTGATGTGAGCTTCCGGCATGTACCAGGCCCGGGACGGTGCAGTGCGCTGTTGCGCGCCAATCGCTACCGCTCCATTAGGAAAACGTGCTGCAAATACGAATGGTTTCTCTCCCGTACTCCGCACGGAAGGAAGATCAAGATTCCGTGTGAGGCATGCGGGTGCACCCTGCCGGACGATTTGTCCGATGAGGTCGTTCTGCCATGTTTGTCCGCGCTCGAAGCACCAGCTGTCAGTCAGAACATCCTCGCTGACCTTAAATGTTCCTGACCCGGGCGAGAAAGGCTGCGCCAGTCGCTGCCATCTCAACGCGCGAACAACTTCGTCCAGGCGCCGCTTTGTCTGCCGCGGACCATTAAAGAAGAGATCCGCATCCGGACCGGGACGCAGGCCCTCGAGCGGATGACGAAGGATACCCATCGTGCAGCCAAGAACGGCAGCGACATACACTTCATCTTCAACATTGAGCAGGCTGGATAGCTCAGGGTGACCTTCTGCCCCTTTCAGCATCTCTGCGACCCGATCAAGAGTTGTGGGCAGTGAGAGGATCGAAGTGACGTCATAGGTGCGGTAGACATCGGTGTGAGCGAGAATATCCAGACGACGCGAACCCCAGGGCTGCGAGCTGAATCTGCCATCCTTGCGCCAATCTCCATTTACAGGCAGCTCGCCATGTACGTGCTCCAACGTGAGTGGAAGGCGCGTCTGGTCACGCAGTGCAGTCAGACGAAAGGATGGATCGCCGATGTCGATCTTCCAGTAGCCGATATCTGCCTTTGCGCTCCAGTCTTCGAGGCGTCTGTCTGCCTCCCCGCCCGGAGGGTTACGGCACCACAAAGCGATGCCGCGCCATTGCTCCTGGCGAGCCTTGCGGTTTAAGGCAGCCAGCCGCTCCACGGGTGTACCAGAGAAGGATGGAAATTTCTTCGGGTCCAGTTCGAAGGTAGCGGTCCCACCAGTCTCCCATCCGTCATCGAGCAGCAAATAAGCGTCGCTTCGGACCTGAGGGTAGAACAATTTCGCCCAGCCATTGATCCCGAATAGTTGTTGTTCGCCGATTGCTTCGCGTGCCAGCGCGCCTCCCGAGTCTCCTTCGAGGATGGAAGGGTCCAGCTGCGGCAGATGGTGACCGTACATATAGTTCTGCGCAGCCCACGTGCACCAGTAGTTCGGAGACTTTCCTGGCTGTGACGGTATCAGGTTGTCTTTCCGTTCTGTCTCGCGCTCAGGGGGGCCGAGCGCCTTGCGGCTCGCCAGCAAAGTGGCTGCAGCTCCTGTCAGAAACCTCCTTCTGTCCACCATCCTGTAGATCCTTTCCGTAGGGCACGTCGGTTCGGCATCGCAAGGCGGTGCGCCGGGATGAAGAGTAAGGAGCAGCAAGCGCTTCTGCTCATCGTCGTGACAATGCGTTGCGCGCTTGCTGCCATCCAAGTTAGAAGGTGAGATGGGCTCCGAGCTGGAACTGCCTGGGGATGCCATTGGCTCCGCTGATCTGTCCGAAGTTGGCGTGCGAGAGATTGGTGTCCGGATTGGAGTAGTGCGGGGTGTTAGACATGTTGAAGGCATCGGCCTGGACGGTGATCTTCATTTGTTCGTGAATCGTCTCGGTCTTGGAGAGCGATACATCCGCGTTGTAGAAGCCCGGGCCATGCACCTTCCCCGATCCGGAGGTGCCCAGCTGCAGTGGTCCGGGCGTTGTGAAGCAACTTGTATCGAACCACTTCGACACGGAACCAAAGGTTCTTACCGAGGAACAGGTCACATTGGCCCGGTTGGTTACGCCGCTGCCCAGGTTGTCGAATGCGGCGTTGAACGTTAGCGGCGTACCCGATTGCAGCCTGGTGAAGGTGCTCAGCTGCCATCCCCCTGCCAGGATCTGCGCAGGCCGCGAGGCTCCCGCCATCCAGCGCTCGCCACGGCCGAAGGGAAGCTTGTAGACAAGACTGGCGATAAAGTTCTGGGGGATGTTCGGGGCCTGGTTGGTGCCTTCGCCTCGGTTGTAGCGGTCATCAAGAGGCCACCACATGTTCATGTCGTCGATCTCCTTCGACCAGGTGTAGTTCACCCGGCCAGTCAGACCGTGCATAAGGTTCATCTTGAACTCGGCCTGAAGACCGTGGTACATGGAGCCGCCGTCGGCCGTTGCATATCCGATGTTGGTCGCGTACTGCTGGCCCTGGCTATTGAAATACTGGTAAGGTAGCCGGGAGTTGAAAGGCGTGTTTCCTGGTGGAGGCGTGTTGATGTTGTACCGGCGGAACAGGTGAACGCCGCGGGTTCCGACATACGTGATGCTGAACGACGCTGAGTTGGTGAGCCTCTGCTGCACTCCGAGGTTCCACGCATACGCCGCGTCAGGCTGCATGTTCTTCGCCATGAAAGAGACGCCAACGCCGGGAGGGGACTGGACAGGCGCAGTGATCGGCGTCGGTACATATTGAGGAAGGCCGGTGACGCTGATGGACGGAAGTGGAACGTTCCGCTGCTGCGCAGGAGAGGTGAAGACCTGGAAGAAGGGGAAGTTACGCTCGAGGAATCCGCCCATCGCGCCGAAGTTTCCTGGGAAGTGCGTGATACCAAATGCGCCGCTGATAGTCGTATTGTTTCCGCTTGGCGTATACGCGAAACCGACTCGCGGAGAGTAGCCGCCGTAGTAGTTGTCGACGTTCGGCGCGCGGTTTCCATCGGTCGCGAAATCAAGCATGCCCGTGGTCAGGTTGAAGTTGGACTGTTTATTGTTCTTGTCGATGGCAGCAGTAATCAGGTCCCATCTAAGGGCCAGATTCAAGGTCAGATTTCTTCTGATACGGTACTGATCCTGCACATAGACACCGAGCAGGGTCGCACGTGTCGCTGGCTTTGTGGCAACAAATCCGCGATCGGTGTTTGACGGCATTCCGAGCAGGAAGCTGGCGAACTGATTGCCTCCTGCGGGATTGGAACAGTTGGGCTGCATGGTGCAGCTGCTGGTGTAGTCGGAGATATAGGTGAAATCACCATTTTTGTTGGCATCGGAGTTTGTAAGGGAGGCCTGCAACCGACGAAAGTCTCCCCCAAAGATAAAAGTATGCGAACCCCACACCTTGGTGAGATTGTCCGTAAGTTGGTAGGAGTTGCTGATGCGGTGGGAGTTGGTCCATCCTTGCGAGCCCGTCTGGACGATGTTGCCTATGGAGAAGTTGCCAAAACCCGTAGCACCAAAGGCGGCATCGTTGCCGTTAGGGATGCCGACCGCGGTGTTCTGGTTGGTTCCGTAGTCATTGCCGAAGTCAAGGGTATAGAAGCGGTTGAAGCCGAGCCGTAGTTCGTTGACCATGTTGGCCGAGAAAGTGTGGGTGTAGCCGATGGCAGCATTGTGGTCACGCGTGGTTGCATTCACGTCACCGATCTGTACAAAAAGTGTTCCGGGTGACGCCGCAGTCAGGTCGCGGCGCTGGTAGGACTCGCGGACGAAGATACGATCACTTGGACCGAACTGGTAATCCCCCTTCACGTCGAATTGGTGGTTGTTGTCCGGCTCAACGGTGTTGGCGTTGTAATTGTTGCTGATTGCGTTTTGGTTGGTCGCCGTCGGCCAGATCGTGGTGCCATTGACCATGTTGGCGGATACCTTGTCGAACCGCGACCGCGGGATCAGCCAGGCATCCCCCTGCGGCGTGGTGATGGTGGCGAAGGGAGCTCTGGTAGTTGGGTCATAGATGGCGGCTGGGAACTGGCTCTTGAGGAAGGTCCCCTGTTTCATCAGGTCAGTCGGAACCGTCAGAATGTAGCTGATACCGTTGCGCAGCAGGAGTCCCTGGTAGTCGGCAAAGAAGAATGCCTTGTTGCGGATAATCGGACCGCCAATCGAGCCACCGAACTGATTGGCCCGATAGGGTGCCTTTGAGGTGGCCCTCCACTTATATGCGCTTAAGGCATCGTCGCGGAAGAACCCATACGCCGAACCGTGGAATGAGTTGGTACCGGATTTGATAAAGGCGTTTACCTGCGCTCCTCCATAGGTTCCTACGGTGATGTCGGCGTTGTTGGTTGAGATCTTCAGTTCCTCGATGGAATCAAGTGGCGGAGTGACATTGATAAAGGCATTCAGCAGCTCCATATTGTTCACGCCGTCCAACGTGTAGGTGGTTCCTCCCCATGGCATTCCGTTGACGCTGGCTGTGATCGAACCTGAGCTTCCGGCTCCAGCAGCCGCCTCGGGGGCGCTGCCAAATCCCGCTGCGACTGATCCAGGAACGGTTTGAACCAGTTGCGAGAAGACACGCCCATTTAGCGGAAGGCTTGTGATGTCGTTGGCATTGAGAACCTCGCCCAATGAAGAACTCGTCGTATCAATGAGGGGACTCGCTGAAGAGACAGTCACGGTCTCGCTGGTGGAGCCAGCCTTCATGGTCATATCCACGACGGTTGCGTTGTCGACCGTGACCACATTGCCGTTGGAGACGATCGTCTGCAGGCCGGGAGCCTCGATCTTTAGCTGGTAGTTGCCTGGACGAAGGGTATCGGCCCTGTACTGGCCGTTGCCGTTGGTCGTCACCTTGGTGATGGCGCCTGTGTCCTGATTCGAGATAGTTACGGAAGCATTGGGGATTACCGCACCCGTTGCGTCCACAACTGTACCGACAATCCGTCCGCTGACACCTTGAGCCATCGCAACAGGGATCGCAACGACCAGACAGATCAAAAGGACAGCCTTTGTTGTCTGTATCGACGTGGTCGACCACTCTGGGAAAGTGGTTTTATTGTCTTGACATGTGTTCCGCATAAATCAGCCTCCTCCGGAATGCCTTTCCTGTTGGTCCGCCCTATGCGACGGCCCCGTACTTCTCGAACTACTGCTATACAGTTGGGCGGCCTTCTATTTCCTTCCGCGCTTCGCAACCCTACTAGGAGAATCAACGGATGCCTAGTTACGGAAGGGATACAAATAGCTGACACGTATGTGTTTCTCGTTCGATGGAGGCGTATGTCAGCCAAGTTACATCTGGTGTTACATGATGTTTGGAGGCATTTGGGCTGTATTTGCAGCAGCCGTTCCTGAAAACAGGTACGGCGGGAGGATGGCGCGAGCTCAAGTGTTAGCCCGGTACCCGGGGGACAAAGGCAGGCTTCCCGCTTTATCAGACCGGAACTTAAGAGCTCAGTGGCTTGATGGCGTGGAGTTGTCTTTGAGTTGCGAAGCGTTTGACGGCACGAGAGGTCGCACCGCGACTAGCTCTGCGCCCAATACCTGATAGCCCTTGGCCAATTTGACACGCACTAGTGCTTGAAAGGCAATGGGATTTTCGTGATTGGTTGAGGCAGGTGCAGCGAGTGCCTTTTCGATCTGCTCGATTCCGGACACTGAAGTGGCAAACATGGTCGCTCCCTGAGTTCCTTTGGTGTCCAGGCCCCCAAGAAATGCGATGTGCCGTCCCTGCGTTACTCCGGAGGTGATCGTAACGAGGCTATAGTCAGTCGTCAGCATGCGTGTGGAGACATCTCGCTCAGTGGTATAGACGGCTTTACTTCCAACTGCGGGATGGGTATCGATAATCTGACGTCTCCACTGTTCGTGCCGCTCATCGGGGTTCCTGAAAGAGAAATCTCCCACTGTCAGCAGCTGAGCCACCGCGACGTTTTGAAAGGGCGACCCCAGAAGAATCACATTATGGCTGTCCAGATCGTCGGGCGTGATATCGCGCGATGCTTTGATGATTGGCCTCGCACCGATGCGATTCAGAAGTCCGGATAACATCGCGATGGATTCCAGCTCTCCTGTTCCAGTGTAGCCATTCTCATAATAGAGAGGGCCAGCCATCCCAACGAGCTTGGAGTTCGATGCAAACTGGCGCGCGAGATGTGGATCGACGACTGCGCCCCGGTTATCGCTGGTCCCGTGCCTGAAGCGGAAGAGGTCGTTTGAGTCATCAAGCAGGAACACCGCATCGGGATATCCAATAACCGGCGACACGTCGTTATCGAGAAACTTCCACCAGAACAACTCGGCTGAATCGTGAGGTTTCCGATCGTGCGAAGGCCAAACGGAGACGGTGGTGAAAGCTGATTCCGAAGGGCTGTTGGACCGCAAGCGTCCCAACCAGTATCCGGCGAGCGCAAATACCGCCAACATGGCTGCAAGGAATATCGCCTGAGGCCGGGTCCCCTGTTTCGCCACGCCTTGATTCCTCTCCACAGAACGAGGACTCGCGGTCTGATGGTGACGGCCCCCATCTCCGTCTGCCAGCAGAGGATCGGATGCGACAATCTCCGAGCCTATTGATTCCGCGCGCGTTTGAGTTGATGAGACCACCTCGAAGGAAGGGAGGTAATGCCCTTTGGGGATCTGGATCAGGATAGGATCATGCCTTCCTTCGACCTCGTAGTACTCCTTAAGCTTGACTCTCAAGCGGTGGCTTTGCACCCTGACGATAGGATCGATCTTGGGATCGAAATCGCTTTTACGGCCAAGCGCTTCCACTCCAATCGTGTATTCCTTAAGGTTTTCCGCGGCTCCTGCGATCGAACGGAAGGCAAGAAAACTTAAGAGCTGTTGCAGAGTCGTAGCATTACGGAAAGTAGTAGACCGGAGCACCCGGCGCACCTGGTCCTCACACTGCTCGACACTAGGAGCGTCTCCTTGGATACTCGTTGCAGAATCAGTATGTTCCAAGATGGGCCTGTCTTTCACAGAGGCGCCATCATAGCAGTCTGAAGAGGCGCCGAACAAGCGGGCTCCTGACACGCCGGAAGACCGTCCAGCAGAGCAGATTCGAAGCTACTTATCCATACTGCTGACGATGGCTGTAGCCCCAGGGGGGACAGTGGCCGTAATCCAGCTCACTGCCATTCCGCCCGGCAAGGTGTCATGCCTGGTAAGTACTGCCTTCCCATCCACCTTGAGCTGCCGCACGGTTCCTTGGAACACTGCTCGCCAACGTAAAGCCGGCCCTGAACGGTTGCTGAGACTGCTGCTCAAGGATCCAGTGTGCTTTATATCGAGCAGGTTTTTTCGGAAAAGGAGCGATTGGAGTGACGCATTATCACCAGCACCGGGAAGCTGAGCCAATGTTTGAACGTCAAAGGGTTCGCCAGACCGCGACGGTGCAACGCCCATCGTTCCTCCAACAATAGCCGCGATTACAGCGTAAGAGACCTCGGGGTATTCGCGGCGCGGTTTTTCCGGTCTGCTCAGATCAAACAGGATATGGTAGGCAGGCTCGGTCCGGCCATAACGGAAGAGCAAGAGCGGGGTATAACTCTCTTCTTCGATATTGATCTTCTGCCAGTACTTCGGTGAAGAGATATAGTCAAGCGCGCCACGCAGGTGATCAGGATTTTTTGCAGCGCCAAAATACAGTGTCATGGTGTCTCCGGACTCAAAGCCGCTCTGATCCTGTCGAATGACGCCAAGATAGTGCTGTTGACTTTGCGACCATGCGATGCGCTCAAGCAACTGCTGTATCCGGTCCGCCACCGACTGTGCGGAAACTGCAAGAGCTTTGTCCTCGGGTGTAACTGCAATCTCCTGAAAGGAACGAAGACCACGGTACTCGGCCGCCAGAAGATCGGCGCCGAAGATGAAGTCCTTCGGGCCCTCCGAATAGCTTGGTATACCTCGCGAATGGACGAATTTCCCGTTCTCCAGGCGCTGGTTGGCGATACGTGGACGATGAAGAATCTTCTCAGGCTGAAGCTGCCAGCGGATCACATAGTCGTTGACCGTCCTGCGGAAGAACTCGCGAAACCGGGGATCGTCGCGATAAGTATCATCGCCAGTCCAGCGCCACGTACGGACAATAGCGTCTAGCACATCGAAGTTTGCCGGCAGATTGAACCAGAAGTTGGCATCAGAGACGTAGTCCGCAGAGGATGGGCGTCCTTCGCCGTCGATCTCCCAATAACCGGCCCAGTCCCGTTTTTTATCGACGGATGCCGCAAAGCGTCCAAGCATATTGCGGTTTGCCGCCGCCAGCCCAAGCGCAGTTGCGCCCTCTGTCTGGTGAGAGACGTCTCGCATGCAGAAGGCATTGCGGCCTGGCAGAGCAGCCTCGTACCACGGACCGATGGAGCTCGACGATGGAGCCACGTAAGCAAGTGCCTGGCCGCGGGCCCATCGAAATATCTCGTCAAGTGAAGAGCTAGACGAATGAAATTCGAGCTGCGTCGGGTGAGACGCCTGCTGTGCTCCTGCTGGAACACTGACAAACAATGTCGCTACAACTAGTAATCTTGTTAAAAGTCTCGCCACTTTATCTGCGTCCTATCAGAACAAGCGCTGCGGGTCTAATGTAGCATCGCGGTGTATCGAAGCGGTTCATTCATGGGCCCGTCTGTTCTTGAAGCAGCACCTCTCCCGTTGAACTTATGACAAAACCTTTCTCTCTGATTGAAGCTCAACGACCTTGTCCCGTCTGCGGTCGATGCCTTCTACCACGATGAGAATTGCGCAGGACATGCGCTCTTGCTGGGAAACTGCCTGCGATCAACAGGAACAGGCGCTCTCCGCTTGCTTCCAACAAGACTGGAGCGCAGGCCGGCAACTCCATGGGGGTTCGATTCCCCCTCCCGGCACCATCTGAAATATCCTCTGTGAAATCAAAGTCTTGCCGCGCTCGTTAGTGCGCTTTGTTTTGGGCGTTCTCGAGGCGGTTCTGCACTAAGGTACGAGTTTAGGTACAGCGCGCATCCTCTGTTGTTTCAATACCTTGGCTCCGCTCGCGGCGGACTTTATTTCTGCTGATTTATCCTTATGTACGCGTATGCACGCTACGTGACGGACGGTAATTTTGGCTCGCTGTCGCTCACTTGCGTTTTGCCGGAGAGCCCGCTTTGGATTCGGGCATT
>DATDHL010000646.1:0-2846 GCA_036521575.1 Edaphobacter sp.
ATCGCGGCGCTGGCTCTGATGGCGTGCAGCATGCAAATTGCCCTGCCAAATCGTACTACTTTCCAGCTACCCGCGAAGCGGGTTTAGTCCCAATCGCCAATTCAGTCACCGACAATGGAATGCGAGCCACATGGCCGAATAGTCGGCTTATCGGCCACTTGGCAAAGAGACAGATAGCTCTGAATAGCTCAATGAGTGCTAAGCCCTGTTGGCAATAGTTGACATTTCAGACTCCGGGATTAGGTGCACCCCTGGCCGACTTGTCGTGAGTAATCCTGTGGTCCGAAGATGGCCCGGCTGAACTGCCGTGTTTCGCGCATGATTGTCTCGCGAGTAGATACATGTCAGTATTGACGAGGCCATGCGGCGAATTGATCAAACGTTGGCTTGAAGGAGCACTTTGACGCTTGGCGCACTTGCGACCCGCCGAAGTCTCTCACGGAGATCCGCGATGCAATCAGAATGGATTTGTAAGCGCGCGGCGGATGCGCTCGTTGTAGGTGCGCCCCGATTGCAGACGTAGCCCCGACTTGAGTTCGACCGCATACTGACCGTGCGCGATTGACCACAGCTGCGCGATACGCCGGACGTTGACGATGTACGATCGATGGATACGCAGGAAGCGGTTGGAATCGAGCACACCCTCAATGGTGTTCATCGGTACGTGTAATAGGTAAGTTGCCGGACCCGCGTGGAGCCGGACGTAGTTCTGGAAGGCTTCGATCCAATCCACCTCGTTGATTGGCACGAAAAGGGTGTTCTCGCCGGATCGAACCGCGAATCGCTCAAGTTGCCGCGGCGGACTCGCGATGGCATCGAGCATCGCCATCAATTGTTTTGTAGCATCCTCGTGCGGCGCGCCTCGTAGCCTGCCAACGGCCCGCTTGAACGCGAGGTCAAAGCGTTCCTCGGTTACCGGTTTGAGGAGATAGTCGATCGCTGCGATTTCGAACGCCTTGATCGCATATTGATCGTGCGCGGTCACGAAGATAATCGGCGGCATAAGCTCTGCTCCAACGGCATCGACCACCGCAAAACCATCGGTCCGCGGCATCTGCACGTCAAGAAGTACGAGATCCGGTCTCTGCTTACGAATAAGAGCGATCGCCTCTCGTCCGTTTCGCGCCTCCGAAACAGACTCGACCTGGGGCTGACGGCCGAGCAACAGCTTTAGCCCTCCGCGCGCGATGGGCTCATCATCCACAACTAGGACGCTCAATCGCACCGTGAGTCCTCCGACGGGACTGTCCGGATCGGTAGTGTGATCGTAACCCGCACACCTCGGCCCGCTGATTGCCCGACGACGAGATGCGCGCTATCGCCATAGAGCCGTGCCAACCGGTTTCTGGTATTCGTCAACCCAATTCCGGAGCGACCGGGCCTGGGCGAGAGAAGTCCGGGTCCATCATCGGACACGATGAGGTTAAGTGACCCATTCGAGCTGGTCGCCACCACCTCGATTGTTACCGCCTCCTCGCTCTGACCAAGACCATGGCGAACAGCGTTCTCAACGATCGGCTGCAGCACCATATGCGGCACGAGAACTTCGGACAGCGCGGTCGGGGCAATGTGCACCCGCAGCCGGTCCTCGAACCGGACCTGCTCGATCGAGAGGTACAACCGCAGGAATTCGAGCTCGCGCCAGAGCGGAACTTCCTGGGCCTCCACGTCATCGAGCGTGAGGCGGAGGAGATCCCCTAATTTCTCAACCATGCCTTCGGCCTGCGTTGTCTTCTGCTGCTGAATCAGGACCATGATGGCACCAAGCGTATTGAACAGAAAATGCGGTTGCAACTGCATCTTCAGGGAACTCAGCTGCGCGGTTGCAAGCTGCTGGGCGAGTTCGGATGCTTGCACCTTCAGCTCGAATGCCTCTCGCTCGCGAATCTTGGCGTTTTTCTGCGACCGGTACACCGCATGAAGCGCGATAACGGCCCAATAGCGGATGACACCGCCCTGCAGGCCGAACGACAACATGATTCGGACTCCCGCGGCGATCGACGGAGGAGGAGGCAGCGCTGGAAAGACGCCAAGCAGCAACAGTATCGGGACTTCGATCGCCGAGGCTAAGATCGAGAAAACCACGCTGAAACAGAGGTGTAATGCGGCGTAGGTGACTCGGCGTTCAATCGGCCACCGATTGCCAAGCCAAAGGAGCGCCGGCGTGAGCGCGGCGCAAACATACATGCCAGTCATCCAGCCGACGAACACATATTTCCATGGCACGGCACCGCCTCGATAGAGTCGTGGCACCGTGTCCTGGATGATGTAGAAAAGCCCAGCGATCGTCCAGCCGAGCCAGACTCCTGCGATCAGCCGTATCCGTTGACGCATCAGAGGTGACATTACTCCTTCATTCTGCCACGGCTGACTCTCCGCCTTAGCGGCCTTTTGATGAAGCGGCCTATTGAGGTCCTTGCGAGCGCAGTTGGCCATCTCGATTTCGGCTGACGAGGACCACAACGCTCGACTACGGTCTGCGCTATGAGTACATGAGCGCACTGGTCGATATCAAGTATGCGAACAGCAACCTGACGTTTGCTTCCGATGGCACGCCAAGTGTATTTATCGGCGGCCAGAACGGGATGCCGAAGGGTCTGATGTATCCCAGCAAGGCTGACTTCGCGCCTCGGATTGGCATTTCGCAAAGCGTTCCGGGAAGAGGGTTGGTCTTACATGCGGCATATGGAATCTTCTTTACGCCAGTGGACATGAATACATGGTGCAACCAGCGCCACAATGTTCCTTACACCTTCCCGGAAACCAACCAGAGCGATAACTTTACGCCTTCCATCAAGACGTTTGACTTTGCTCCAGCAGTTCTTGGAGTGACGGTGGTGAGTTTT
>DATDHL010000647.1:0-2772 GCA_036521575.1 Edaphobacter sp.
GATGTACGTGCAAGCGCGACCATAGGTACAGCAACACTATTTGCCCCCTCTATCCATTGCGGATAGAAGGGGCAAAATATGACCCGCATATAGACAGGCTAGGCCTCAGACTGCAACTTCCGAACCATCGTCATCGCGAACGATGCGCCCAGGAACAGAAGCCCCAGAAGTCCGATAGCAGGTACGATCGAGCCGGTCTTAGGCAGCTTTGCCGGCTCCGCCTCAGCAGCTGCCGCTGGTGCTGGTGCTGGTGCTGGTCGCGACACAACGATGAGAATCGGAGTATTGGCAGGAGGTGCCGGCGGAGGCGGCGGCATCGTACCGGTAATCTGTCTCTGGTGCGCAACCACCGTCATCGGCTCCTCGACGACTCTGGTAGCAGTAATCGTCATCCCTCGCCTCAAGTCCCGAGCGTCCGTTTGCCGTCCATTAACATTGAACTTCGTACCCCTGGGGATTGTGAACTGTTGGTTCGTGCCATCTTCCAGCGTGAGAATGACACTAGTCGGTGGCGTTACATGCCAAACGGTTCCCGTGACATTTTGTACCGTTGTGACTGTTTGGGGAGTCGTGGTCGTCGTAATCGTGCGCTCGAGCTTCATGCCAGGCTGTAACTCATGGATGCCTAGTTGCTTTCCACCCACTGAAACCTTGGTGCTCTCCGGGACGTTGGGAAAGTGCAAAATCTGACCATCCTCAGCCTTGACGATTAAGTCGTTGCCGGTGACCGAAACTACTTCGCCCCGCTCTACCGTTACATCCTTCGTTGCTTTCCCATGGGTCGTAGTGGTTTCCGTTTGTACCTGCGCTCTCATGCTTGGAGTGAAGACTAGGCAAACAGTCCCCACCGCCAGCACCAGCCCAATTTGTGCCCAGCTATTTTTTGAGTTCATTGTGTATGCTCCTTTTCAGCTTTCTGAACTGCAGAGTTGAATTTTGACGCGGTGGCTTTGTCGGAATTCACGATTGATGCATGGACTATGTAACGTTGTGGTGCATCACCGACGAAGTAAAACGGATAGCAAGTCACTAAAGTCAATGAAGGACTTGTGCGATTCCGTAGCACAGTTACGTCAGTAGGTTGCACGATCTCTATATCGTCGACTGCATAAAGGGACTCATCGTTCTGTACGCGGAGTTCGATCCGGTCACCAACACGAATGTCCTTCAAGCCTCGAAAAAAGCCGTCACGGTGTGCCGCGATGCCAACATTCCCCGGCTGTCCTGGCTTCGCCGTTCCGGCAATCCTGCCCGCTCCTCGGTTGAGGATCAAGTCATCCGTTCCGTCAAATACGGGCACTTCAATTCCTATTCTTGGAATAGAGAGAATCGCTAACGGCGCGTCGAACCTCATCTCTAAAGCAGCCTTGTATGCTCGTACCCTCTTCTCGGACCAAAGACTGAAATCGAGCGAGGTGCTATCGGCCTTGGCGCTGGTTGCATCAGCCGACTCGGATTGGCGTGCCTCAAAGCTCCAGACTGCGGCTCGTGCCATCACCAACCCTTCGAATCGCACAACAATGCTCACCAACAGCAATGCCGAACCCGTAATCAGCAAGATACGTTCGATACGCCAACGAGACTTCATCCCGTAACTTTCGCCGCCTTTCCGTTGACTGGGCCGAAGGCACTGCCAACTGAAGTGACTAATCGAGCCAGAGTGTCTCACTCATTACTCGCGACTTAGGGAATCGCGGGTTTCGCACACCTGAGGCGAAACGGACTATAGCAACCCTCTTGGAGAGGCTGCAATTGGACCTTAGTCCAATCGCAGGATGGCAAAAGACAGCCATAAAAAGCTAATTGATTATAGGCCGAAGGGCCAATTGCATATCTCATCGGCCACTGTATATTTCTATTGCTGGATAGGGCTGTATATATTCGATGATCGACTCTCTTCCAACTGCGACGCGCATTGGATTGGTCGACGATGACCTTTCTGTACGTAAAGCTATGAGCCGTCTACTCCGGTCTCGAGGGTCTGAGTGTGTCACATACGAATCTGCCGAAGCCGCCCTGGCCGATCCCGAATTTTTGCAGGTACATTGTTTGATTCTCGATATTGAACTTCCAGAGATGAACGGCTTTGACCTGCGGGACCACCTGATCAAACTCGGTTCCACCATTCCACATCTTTTTGTCACGGCACACTCAGAATCCGACTTTGCTGATTGGAGTGCTCGGATGGGCGATAGTGTGTACTTAAGAAAACCAGTAGACGAAAATCAACTGATTTCATTGATCGAGAAATTGATTGCCTGGCAATCCGGGTGCTAAACTCGCAAATCGTAAGCGGTCATCTTCAATTCATTTGGGCCCTAATTGGCGAGTAACCCTGGAGCCGCGGTCCATGAGAGAAGGTACAGTTCACGTTATCGACGATGATTTGAGCATCCGCTGCGCGGTGGATCGCCTTCTTCGTTCAAACGACCAGCAAGTCCGAACATATCCTTCAGCTCGAGAATTTCTCAACCAACAACTCGATTCTCGCCCGGCATGTATCGTTCTCGATCTGCAGATGCCGGAGATGAGCGGTCTAGATCTGCAGGAAATACTGACACAAGGACATGAAAGCATGTCCATTGTTTTTAT
Organism: Edaphobacter sp.; assembly: GCA_036521575.1. Lineage (GTDB taxonomy): Bacteria > Acidobacteriota > Terriglobia > Terriglobales > Acidobacteriaceae > Edaphobacter. The sequence continues at coordinate 2,593 of DATDHL010000647.1, forward strand.
CAGTGGACACGCTGATATTCCCGATTCTGTTCGTGCCATGAAGGCCGGCGCTGTCGATTTTCTTACCAAGCCCTTTGACGAGAGCCAACTACTTGCTGCGGTCAACACCGCGCTCGCAAAATCTCGCCAAGCCTGCATGGATCGCGAATCGATCGACCGTGATCGTGCCGCTTTCGAAAG
>DATDHL010000648.1:0-3440 GCA_036521575.1 Edaphobacter sp.
GATCCGTCGACGTCAGCATCGGTCATCAGGATCAGCTTGCCGTACCGCAGCTTCGTCGCGTCAAAGTCATCCTTGCCGATGCCACAGCCCAGCGCCGTAATCATGGCCCGAATCTCTTCGTGCCCCAGCATCTTGTCGTACCGCGCCTTCTCAACGTTGAGAATCTTACCCTTCAACGGCAGAATCGCCTGGAACTTACGATCACGCCCCTGCTTCGCGGTCCCGCCTGCGCTCTCACCCTCGACGAGGTACAGTTCGCAACGATCCGGCTGCCGCTCCGAGCAATCCGCCAGCTTACCCGGCAGTCCACCGCCATCCAGAGCACCCTTACGCCGCGTCAAATCCCGAGCCTTACGCGCAGCCTCACGCGCACGAGCCGCATCAATCGCCTTATTAATAATCTTCTTCGCAACCGAAGGATTCTGCTCCAGAAACGCGCCCAGACGCTCGTTCACAAACGCCTGCACCGTCCCCGCGATATCCGAGTTCAGCTTACCCTTCGTCTGCCCTTCAAACTGCGGCTGCGAGAGCTTCACGCTGATCACAACCACAAGCCCCTCGCGCACATCATCGCCGCTAAGGTTCTCCTTCACGTCCTTGAACAGCCCCAGCGACTGCCCAGCCGCATTGATCGTCCGCGTCAGAGCCGTCTTGAAGCCCGAGAGATGCGTTCCACCATCAACCGTGTTGATGTTATTGGCAAACGTAAACACCGTCTCCGAATAAGCATCGTTGTACTGCAGCGCAATCTCCATGGCCACGTTGTCACGCTCGGCCTCCATGTAGATCGGCTTATCGTGCAGCACCTGCTTGCCCTTGTTGATGTGCTTGATAAACTCCGCAATCCCGCCCGCGTACTTGAACTCCTGATGCTTCGCCTCACCTGTCTTTGTGTCGGTGGTGCGCTCGTCGGTCAGATGAATCTCCAGCCCCTTATTCAGGAAGGCCAGCTCTCGTAACCGTTGCGCCAGCGTGTCGTAGTTGAACTCCGTCACCGTAAAGATCGACTTGTCCGGCAAAAAGTGGACCTTGGTTCCCTTGCGCTTGCTAGGCCCCATCTTGCGCAGCTTGCTGATCGGAGCGCCCTTCGAATAGTCCTGTGTCCAGGCGTACTCATCGCGCCAGATCTCGACGTCGAACTCCTCCGACAGAGCATTCACGCAGCTCACACCCACGCCGTGCAGTCCACCCGAAACCTTATAGTTCGAAGCGTCAAACTTACCGCCCGCATGCAGCATGGTCAGGACCACCTGCACCGCCGGCATCTTCTCCCCATTGATCACCTTGTCGTCAACCGGAATTCCACGCCCATCGTCCACCACAGTAATCGAGTTATCGACGTGAATCGTCACATCGATCCGAGTCGCGTGCCCACCCAGCGCCTCGTCCACCGAATTGTCCACCACCTCGTACACCAGGTGATGCAGCCCCATCTCGCCTGTCGAACCGATATACATCGCCGGCCGCAGACGCACCGCTGCCAACCCCTCCAGCACGGTAATATTCTCGGCGGAGTACCCACCGCCGCCCTTCTTCTCGGTGTCCGTGGTTACATCAGTTTGCGTTTCCAAAAGGTCAGTCTCGGTGGGGATTGCCGTCGATGCCATGTAGCTCCTGAAAGTTCAGGAAAACCCATCGTTGCCGACCCTCTCCAAAATCGCGAAAGACCGCGTCAATCAAGCATTTTGAACAGATTCGGCCGGGGTTTTCAGTAACTTAAGTATAACACGGAAGAGGCACGATCCGGGCCTCCGCGATCCCTTCTCGGTACCCTCGCAACCCCCTTCTTTCCAACCACATCTAGATGACTTTTGCTAGTCGAAGGCCACCATAAACAGTGACCCGAAAGTTGTACTCCCCTCACCCCCGTGGATTGCTATCCTTCGCCCACGAGGTGAAGTAATGAAACTGAATCGTTTGATAATGGTTTCTCTAGTTGGCATATCTTTGTCCACTCCTGCTTGGGCTTGTGAGCATAGCGGTGGTGGCATCTTCTCGTTCTTTCACCACTGCGACCATGACCAGGACAACGATGGCAACCATGGCTCCAAACGCCAATGCGACCAGAACGGCCAGAACTCCGGAACCGGCAACAATTGCGACCACGGAAAAGGCAACGGCGGCGGTTACTGTGGTACAGGCGGTGGGACATCTGGCGGAAGCGGAAGCGGATCCGGTACCGGCAACACATCCTCTGGCCCGTCCAAAGGATCCGTCTAGGCCACTTCAGGGCATCCCTCTCTAGTCTTGTCAAGCCCTGGACACATCCAAACAGTTTAGAATCAGCAATATAAATTTGGCAGATCAATTAACTGAACCTGCTAAACTGGTAATAGATCGAAAATGAGGTGGCCCCGGGAGAATGTCCGGGGCTAACCATTTTATAATGAATACTTTGCCTGTAAACCATTTTAATTCAAGACTTTAGCAAAACGATCCAGTCCTAGGATATCCATTTTGTATAACTTAGGACCAAACCTATGGGGGGGTATGTATGCCAATCCACCCAAACCATACAGATTCGCCCGAAACTCATATATACTCAGAAGGTTGTCCAAAGCAGCACTTCGTTAGGAAACTCAATGCCAAAGTTGAAGACACACAGCGGCGCGGCCAAGCGCTTCAAGAAGACCGGCACCGGCAAGTTCAAGCGCGGCCAGTCCAAGATGCGCCACATCCTCACCTCGAAGGCGACCAAGACCAAGAAGAAGCTCGGTCGGATCGTTCTCGTCTCCGAAGCGGATACCCCGAAGGTCGCACGGATGCTTCCCTACGCGTAAAGCGTAGAAGGAGTCGTTCGATAGAGTCTTTCCAATCGAGCCGTCCCGAAAAGGGCGAAGGGCCAGAAAAGCGTATCGGCCCCTGGAGCAGCGCAAGCGCTCCACTGAGATCGGAAGCAGTAAGCGAGTGAAGAGGCCACCTTGCCTCCAGCCGCGGTCGTAGTTTGCAGTACAGCAACCGGAGCGAAGAGTGCTCACGTGGTTTTCTATCAAGGAAAACCACACTGCACAGAAACTCCCAAGGGCAAGTAACTGCAAAATACGAATAAACGATGTACGCAAAAGGAGAAGTACGATGCCCCGTGTAAAACGGAGTACAAAACGCAGCGACCGCCGCAAAAAGATCCTCAAGCGCGCGAGTGGTTACTTCCTCACCAAATCCAAGCTCTACCAGGCAGCCCAGGAAGCCGTCGAGCGCGGCCTCATGTTCGCCTACACCGGCCGCAAGCAGAAGAAGCGTCAATTCCGCTCCCTCTGGATCGTCCGTATCGGCGCTGCCGCCAAGCTGAACGGCATGAGCTACTCGACCTTCATCAACGGCCTCAAGAAGGCTGGCAACGGTCTCGACCGCAAGGTCCTCGCCGACATCGCCGCCAACGACCCCGCAGGCTTCACCGCCCTCACGGTCCAGGCCAAGGCAGCCCTCGAAGCCGCCAAGTC
>DATDHL010000649.1:0-2710 GCA_036521575.1 Edaphobacter sp.
AAGCCCATACGATGAAGGCGTGCCATTCCCAGTGCCAGAGTTGACGAGTCAGGGCGATAGGGTTTCCGCGGGCTGATTCGAGGAGTGCTTTTGGGGATAGAGGAATCGGCTCAGTGCGGAAGACAATATTGCCCAGGCGCATTAGGGGGATCACTAGCAGGAGTTCGAGTGGATAGACGATGTGGTTGCCTATCTGAGAGGCCGCCACGTTGAGGCGGAAGAGAAAGGCTATGGCGAGACAGAAGATTGTGGTGCTGCCGAGGATGGGATTGACGCCGATGAGAAGGCCGACGGCGATGCTCCAGGCGAGCTTTTCGGGAGTTGCTCCCATCCGAAGGAGGGCGAAGATCGGTAGGGCGACGCGGCGGTAGATCCAGTTGTGATGGACGGGTTCGGATGCTGGGGCGATACCTGCGAGAATGGTTTCGTTGGGATTCACTGTTGACAGGATAGACTGTCTGCCGGCGATGATTTGTTGGAGCTTAGCTTGATCGAAGGGTGAGAGGCAATCTGGTGAGCTTTTTCAGAGCGGTTGCGCGAAGTGTTCAGTTGGTGGGGTACTTCGTTCGATATGGGACTGAGCTGCTGGTGAAGCGGCCGACTACGCGGGAGGGTAGGGCGGACTGGCTGCATCGGTTCTGTGCTGATGCGTTGGCGGGACTGGGAATTGAGGTTGCCGTTGTCGGTGACTTTCCTCGGCGTGGGGCGGTGATCTCGAACCATCTGAGTTATGTCGATATTGTGGTGTTTGCGGCGGTTCATCCTTGTGTCTTCGTATCGAAGGCGGAGGTTGCATCGGTGCCTGTGCTTGGGTGGATGACTACGATGGCGGGAACGGTTTACGTCGCTCGCGGGCGAGGCGGGTCTGCGCTGAAGGCTCGTAAAGGGATGCAGGCAGCGGTGGATGCGGGACTGCCAGTGGTGTTCTTTCCGGAGGGCACGACGAGTAATGGCAGCGGATTGCTGAAGTTTCACAGCGGGTTGCTGGCGCAGGTTATGGGGAGCGGGCCGATTACGGCGGCACATATTCAATACTCGCTGACGGAAGAGAATGAGGCGGATGTAGCCGTGGCCAACGATATTTGCTGGTGGGGCAATGCGAAGATGCTGCCGCATATCTTCAAGCTTCTTGGGCTGCGTGGTGTGCGGGCAGAGGTGTGGTTCGCGGAGCGGCCGATTGCATTTTCGGATGGACTGCACCGGAAGCAGGCGGCGATGGAGGCTCGGTCGGCGGTGGCGGCGTTGGGCGATATTCCTGAGTTTCATCATGAGATGACATAGTCAGGCCGTGCTGCGGGTGAGGCCTAGTTGGTGGAGGCATTTTAGGATCTGTTCGACGGACCAGTCGAGGGCGTCTGTGCCTTCTACGGTAATGGAGGCGTGGGTGGCGGAGGGCAGGACGTAGAGGTCGGCCATGGGCTTGGCGGTGACTTCGAATTGGGCGCGGACGCTCTCTTCGGTGCGGCCGCGTTCGCGCATGTCGCGGTAGATGCGGCGGTTGAGGCAGATTTGATTGGGCGCGTTGACGTAGATGCTGAAGTCGTAGAGGGGGCGCAGGGTTTCGTAGTGGAGGGCGAGGATGCCTTCGACGATGAGGACCTTTGTGGGGTGGATAGTTTCTGTGCGGTCGGGGATGCGGGTGTGGGTGGCGAAGTCGTAGATGGGGCGCTCGATGCTGTCATTGTTGGCGAGGGCTTTGACGTGGTCGACGAGGAGGGTGTGCTCGAGGGAGTCTGGGTGGTCGAAGTTCTGGAGGGCACGCTCGGCGGGGGGTAGGTGGCTTAGGCAGGTGTAGTAGAAGTCGAGGGGGAAGAGCGTTGCGTTGAACTGGGTGGTGAGTTCGCGCGCCAGGGTGGTTTTGCCGGAGCCGGAACAGCCTGCTATGCCCAGGATGAGCGGGCGTTGCGGGAGCAGGAGCTGTTGGGCGGGTTGGTCAGGCATGATTCGGTTCTTCTCTCTGTGATTCGTTGGTATATTTCGCGCTTCGCGCTACCCATTCATGCGTAAAAGCGCGCATGAATGGGGCACCCGGCTTTTTTTAGTGATCTTTTAGCGGAATATGGCTTTGTGTGTGATCCCAACCTTCGCGCGATCAGGCGCGCTCAGGATGGGGCACCGGGTTTTTGTGTTTCTGCCATTTGGGGGATGAGGGCGGTTAGGAGGCTGGTGAACTGGCCTTCGATGCGGCGGCCTATCTCCATGACCTCTTCGTGGTTGATGGGGTCGTCGAGGACTCCGGCGGCCATGTTGGTGACTACGGAGAGGCCGAGGACCTCGATGCCCATGTGGCGGGCTACGATGACCTCGTGGACGGTGGACATGCCTACGAGGTCGGCGCCCAGGGTGCGGAAGGCGCGGATCTCGGCGGGGGTCTCATAGCTGGGGCCGAGGACTGCGAGGTAGACGCCTTCGTTGAGCGTCCAGGACTGTTTGGCGGCTTCGGCGATGGCCAGCTTGCGCAGAGCGGGGGAGTAGGCGGCGGACATGTCGAAGAAGCGGGGGCCGAAGCGGTCGTCGTTGGGGCCGAGGGCGGCGTTGGTGCCGGTTAGGTTGATGTGGTCGGAGATGGCTACGATGGCTCCCTGACCGTAGCGGGTGTTGATGCCTCCGGCGGCGTTGGTGACGATGAGTTGCTGAACGCCGAGTTGGCAGAGGACTCGGGTGGGGAAGGTGACCTGGGCCATGGAATAGCCTTCGTAGGCGTGGACGC
>DATDHL010000650.1:0-2454 GCA_036521575.1 Edaphobacter sp.
GCAACATCCTTAAAAGCGCTAATGTCAACGCACTCGAACCCGAGAAGATCGCAGCCCTCATCACCCTCATCGACGAAGACCTCGGCTATCAACTTCATCAGGCAGTGCAGCGGCTGAAGATCGAGTTATCCCACAACGAAACAGCGCAGTTCCGCTTCCGCGATGGCAGCATGAACATTCAGTCCGTAGTCACCCGCGAGGAGTTTGAGTCCTGGATCATCGACGAGCTCGAATCAATCGAACACTCCGTCGATGGCCTTCTTGCGTCCACCAACATCCCTACAGACAAGATCGACCGCGTCTTCCTCACCGGAGGCACCAGCTTCGTCCCCGCCGTCCGACGCACCTTCGAATCGCGTTTCACAGCGGCCCGGGTGCGCACCGGCAACGAGTTCACATCGGTCGCGCGTGGCTTGGCCCTGCGAGCCCGGGAGCCGTCGCACACGTAGCTTCAATGCAGCCGGTAAGTCTCTTCACCAGTAGCCACAGGAATATCGTCCCCCACCTTGGGCGGATCGATGCTCACCGCTCCCGCCAATCCCGCGCCCGTCACATTGCTGATAGTGAGCAGTGGTCCTGAATAGCCCGTCACACGAATATCGCGAATCACCGCATGATGTACATTCGCCAGCGAGATCCCCTTGGCACAAGTCCCGCTCACATTCACCAGCGAGAAACACTCAAGCGGTTTCTTCGGATGAATCCCAGTGCCCTCCACCAAACTCGGACAGTCCTTCACGCGAACATTCGAGAAGCGAAAATTCTTGATCGTAGGAATCCCCTCATCGCCACCCACAGGAAACTCATCGTGAATACCACTGGCAAGAATGTTGAAGCGCAAAAACCCTCCGGTCATGCCTGACACATCAAGATCGTCGGCGACAATATCTTCAATAAACGCCCCACGTCCAGGCCGACTCTTGATGTAAATCGCAAACGTCTTTGCCCCCGTAAACTTGCAGTGCTCAATCCGTATATTGCGAATACCGCCCGAGGTCTCGCTCCCAATCCCGATACAAGCGAAGATCGAATCCGCAAAAGTACAGTTCGTGATCTGAATGTCTTCGCTGGTCTTAAGCAACTTATAAGCCTCGCTGCCCCGACCAGACTTAATCGAGATGCAATCATCCCCCGTGGCAATATCGCAGCCCTCCATGAGCACACGCTTGCAGGAATCAATATCGATCCCGTCGCCATTCCCTCCAGTGCTGCGTATCGTCAGGTTGCGGATAACAATGTCTTCGCAATAAGTCGGATGTAGCGACCACATCAAGTGATAGTCGGTAGAGAAATCCTCAAAGCGAAGACGGTTGCATCCCATCGGCTCAATCAGCGCCGGATGCCGCAGCGGATTCTTTACATTAGGCCTGCCACCCAGCGCATAGTTGCCCATGATCTTCCCCGGTCCAACGATACCGGTGTGATCAGCCTGAACTGCATAGATCAGCCCAACACGGCCCGCAATCCACTTACCCTCCCACCGCACCTGCATCACCGGATAGTCGTCAAAGTCTGGCGAGCCGACGATAACCGCATCTTTCTCAAGTCGAAGCAGTACCTTCGACCGAAGCGCAATCGCTCCCGTAAAGTAGTTCCCCGCAGGAACGACAACCTCGCCGCCACCAAAGACCCAGCAGCGATCAATCGTCTGCTGCAGCGCAACGGTATCCTTGGTCGCGCCATCACCTACCGCGCCATAATCCCGCACATTCAGCGAAAGAGCGGGCTTCTCATCTGCAACAGCTTGTGCGGATTTGTGCGATCTCTCAGCCGCCGCAGATTCGACAAACGCAAAAGCCCCGCTCGAACAAACCGCAGGCACTATAAGCGCACTCTGCCCCACCCTCTTCAAAAAAATTCTACGAGTATTTCCTCTACCCCTATCGATCACGCTGGCCTTTCTAATCGGAAGGATCAAGCAGCCTCAGCGCCGCCTCTTTATGTACGCGATAGCCGCAGCCAAGGTTTCACTTGCCGCCCCTCGCCCGCCACAACGCTCCTTCCAGCGAATCGGCCGGTTCATCCATCACCTTCACCTTCGGAGCCGTCTTCTTTAGCACCGCCACCATCGCCGCGCGCACAGGGGCAATATGTGCAATCACACTGCCGGTATACGCCACACGAATCTTGTCGTTGCTACCAGACTCCTGCATCTTCAACGCGACCAGCGCCACCTGTTCGGCAAGTTCAGCCCCGGCACGTTCGAGCACCGCAGCCGCCAACTCATCGCCATCCTCGGCACACCTGGCCACCACCGGAGCCAGCGCAGCAAAATCAGGCCCTGGCCGCTCATTCGCCTTCTCCACAATCTCGCCCAGCGATCCCACCCCCCAGAACTCGCCGATCACCCTCAGCAACTCCGTAGGAACACCCCGATCTTTCGCCCAAAACCCAGCGCGCAGTGCCTCCTGACCAATCCAGAATCCGCTCCCTTCATCTCCCAGTGCCGGTCCC
>DATDHL010000651.1:0-2239 GCA_036521575.1 Edaphobacter sp.
ATCGAGATCTTTGGGCCGGAGTCTTCGGGTAAGACGACGATTACGCTGCAGATCATTGCTGAGGCCCAGAAGTCTGGCGGTCTGGCGGCGTTTGTGGATGCTGAGCATGCGCTCGATCCTGCTTATGCGGCCAAGTTGGGCGTTGATATCGACAATCTGCTGGTGAGCCAGCCGGATTATGGTGAGCAGGCGCTGGAGATTGTCGAGGCGCTGGTTCGTTCGAATGCGATTGATGTGCTCGTGGTGGACTCGGTGGCGGCGCTTGTGCCTAAGGCTGAGCTTGATGGCGAGATGGGCGATTCGCACATGGGCTTGCAGGCTCGGCTGATGAGCCAGGCGCTGCGCAAGCTTACTGGAACGGTCTCGAAGTCGAGGACTTGCCTGATCTTCATCAATCAGATTCGTGACAAGATTGGCGTCATGTTCGGCAATCCTGAGACGACGACAGGTGGTAAGGCGCTTAAGTTCTATTCGTCCGTTCGTATCGATATTCGCCGCATTGGCGCGGTAAAGGATGGCGATTCGGTGGTTGGTTCGCGGACGAAGGTAAAGATTGTGAAGAACAAGGTTGCGGCTCCTTTCCGCGATGCTGAGTTCGACATTCTTTACGGTGAGGGCATCTCGCGTGAGGGCGATGTGCTTGATCTTGCGGTGCTGCATAACATTGTGGACAAGAGCGGTGCGTGGTACAGCTATCAGGGTGAGCGCATCGGCCAGGGGCGCGAGAATGTGCGTGGTTTCCTCAAGGAGAACAGGGAAATCTTTACGCGCATCGATACGGAGATTCGCAAGAAGCTCGGCATCGGCGGAGGCGTGGACGTTGATGTTCCGGCTGTTCCGGTCAATGGCGAGGTGCAGGCGAAGGAAGTCGTGCGCGGTAAGAAATAGCGAGTCAGCGAATTAGTACGCGGTGATCGTTTTTCCGATTTAGAAACTTCGTATGAAAAGCGCCGGTGATGACGCCGGCGCTCTTTCGTTTTTAGGCTTGCAGGATTGGGCGGCCTAGGGGGATGACTTCGCGGCCGGCAGTTGCGTTGAGGATCTCGACGAAGGCTACGAAGAGGGCGTCGAGACCGGTGAGAAGGCCGAAGAGTCCGCCGATTTTGCCACAGCTCCAGCTGCCGATTGTGCAGCCGAAATCGCCTGCGGCCAAGAGGAAGAAGGTGATCCACAGCAGGAGGAAGATGCTCCAGACCGCCTTGTTTGAACGGAAGGTGACGATCCAGAGGAGGAAGGTGAAGACTCCCCACATCAGGAGCGTGACGGCCACGGCTGAGGCGGGTGGCGCTTTGAGCCAGCCCGCGCCGACGGTCCACTTCAGGAAAGCAAACCACCACCAGAAGAGTCCGTAGGAGGCGAAGGCGACCATTCCGAAGGTGTTGCCGGTTTTGAACTCGAGCACGCCTGCGATGATCTGGGCAATTCCACCGTAGGCGAAGGCGAGAGGGACGACGACTGGAACCGCTTCCGCGGAAAGCCAGCCAGCGTTGATACTGCTGAGGACGACAGTCGTGAGGCCGAAGCCTGCCAGACCGAGTGGCGCGGGATTGGCGATCCTAGGCGAGGGTAGGTCGTTCGAGTTTGCCATGAGGCTTGCTCTTCTCCTGGTGGTCCTGAGAATGTTTGTGGCTGATTGCGCACCCATCGTACTCTCTTCCGGTTCATCACTCGTTATGTTTTGATCCGGTTGTCCCAGATTCTGGTCTGCCCGAGTTTTGCTGTACTTTCAGGTACCCCCTCCCCCGTACTTTGGTCCTAAAGTCTAAGAAACAAGTGTGTTAGGTCTGGACTTCGGTCTAGTTGTAGGTTGCCGGTTCTCAGTTGCCCGTTGTTGAGTGTGAAGAGCCGCGGCTCTTCTCTCTCTGGTTCCTCCCTTCTGGGATGGATATGTGCAGCTGTTCTCTCTTCGGTTCCTTATCTCGATCATCTTGTCTTCACCAAGTACCTCCTCCCGTACTTATGGTGCTAAAGTCTTCTATCGATGTACTTTAGGTCTGGACTTGGGTGAGTTGTTCCTATTTGCCAGTTATTAAAATGCGAGAGCCACGGCTTGGCCGCGGCTCTTTTTTCTCTCTAGTTCTATTTTAGCTGGTTGAAGAAATTAAATGGCACTTGGATGTTGTTGGTAGATAACGGGTTATGGTGGGGTTGGGCTTGACAGGTTTTCCGGGTCGGGAAAGGAGAGCATACCCCAGGGGCTGAAGCCCCTCTTTTCTGTGGGTTAGAGAGAGGCCCAAGG
>DATDHL010000652.1:0-3223 GCA_036521575.1 Edaphobacter sp.
GCGTTGGCTTGTGCCAAACGCATTAATCTCCCGCCAATATTTGAACGCCACGCGCTGACAGTTGCGACTTATGCGATCGGAACGGCGGCGGCGTTCTGGTTCGTTGAGCGATTGGCAGGATTTACAGCTTGAGGGCCGCACCAATCCATGGCTTAAACGAGCCTTCGAAGCTTTCAGTCTGGGAGTTCAAATCACGGGGATTGGGCCACAGCGTCCTGGCCTGGCCCGCGCGGCTTTTGAGCAAAAGGGACATCAAATGACAAGGGCCGCGGACTTGGTCGAAGACTTGGTCGAAAATGCCCCTTTCGGACATTGACGAAGCTCAAAATAACTGCGTTATCCGCTCCTTGATCCTTCCGAGAAGGCAACGGTTCCCGACTATGATGTCGTTCCAATCGCTGGATTGAGTGGAGATCGAACATGCGCCCGAAGCTTGGACATCCCCTTGAGTGCAATTGTTTGGGCCGCCGGAATTTTCTTAAGCTGACGGCCGGCGCTATGGCCGGCCTCACGGGTGGCGGCCTCTTCCTGACCGATCAAGCACGCGCAGACGCCCTGTCGAAAGAGTTGCGCGATAAACTGACACCGGACCAAATCATTCAAACAATGAAGAAGGGCAACAAGCGTTTCCGTGCGGGCGAGAGGAAAGACCGCAACTACCTTCGCGAACAGAAGGCGAGCGCGAAGGGACAGTACCCAGCGGCCGTCTTGCTGACGTGCATCGACTCGCGCGCGCCGGCCGAGGTCATCATGGACCTTGGAATTGGCGACATCTTCAACTGTCGGGTCGCGGGGAACGTCAGAAACGCGGACATTCTCGGCAGTATGGAGTTCGCGTGCAAATTGGCAGGTGCGAAAGTGGTACTTGTGATGGGCCACACCGCATGCGGCGCTATCAAGGGAGCAATCGACAATGCCGAGTTGGGCAACCTGACGGGATTGCTTTCGAAGATCAAACCCGCGATAGATGCCACTACCTATGCCGGCGAACGTTCGGCGAAGAACTACGCCTTCGTCGATGCTGTCGCGCGAAAGAACGTCGAGATGACCGTGGCTGGAATCCGGCAGGACAGCTCCGTCCTTGCTGAACTGGAAGGGAAGGGCGCGGTCAAAATGGCTGGTGGTATGTACAACTTGGAGACGGGCGCTGTAGAATTCTTCGACTGAGGCTCCGGAGATTTCGGCTCCTGAAGCAGGCCGGTTGCGTCGGATGACCGCACAATCAAAATGAGCCGTGTCGGCGCTGCGGTATCAATTGCGCGGACCGCGGTTGGCTCGGCAACGGCCTTGGGCTGAACTGGACCTACGACTGTCTCGCATCATGCACGATGCAGAGATCGATCTATTGGTGGGGAATCGGCATGGCTGTGGCAGGGACGGCTCGGTGGACGTGGATTTGGCCCGCGCTCGCGTGGACAATCCTGGTGGTCACGCTCGTTCTCGGCGGGGGTGGAGTCATCTACTCCGCAGCCGGAGCAGCTTTGTTCGGCACCGTTTTTGCTGCGGTATACCACGCGGAGATGGTTGCACACCGCGTTGGCGAGCCGTTTGGCACGCTTATCCTTGCCCTGGCCGTGACGGTGATCGAGACGGCGCTCATCGTCTCGGTCATGATCGCAGCGCCCGCCGAAAAAGCCGGACTGGCCCGAGACACGGTTTTCGCGGCCGTTATGATCGTATGCAACGGCATCGTCGGTGCCTGTCTGCTGATGGGCGGAGTCCGCCACCGCGAGCAGGGATTTCAGGCGCAAGGAGCGAGCGCCGCTCTGGCGGTCCTCGTTGCGCTGACCAGTCTCACGATGGTTCTTCCGAACCTCGCGGCCCAAGAACTCGGTCCGTTGTACAACAAGCCGCAGCTCATCTTCGCCGGCCTTGTGTCGCTGGTGCTGTATTTCGCATTCGTCTTCATCCAGACGGTACGCCACCGCGACTATTTTCTGCCGGTCAAGACTTCGACCCCGGAGGAACATGCCCCACCCCCGGACAACAGAACGACTGTCCTGAGCGCAGTTCTCCTCGTCGTCTCGCTCGTCGCAATCGTTGGGCTGGCCAAGGCTCTGACGCCCACGGTCGAGCGAGGAATCGATTATCTCCAAGTGCCGAAAGCGGTCGTCGGCACCATCATCGCTGCGTTGGTTCTTCTGCCCGAGGCAGTGGCCGCCATCAAGGCGGCTCAAAGCGATCGATTGCAAACTAGCCTGAACCTCGCGCTGGGCTCGGCGCTCGCGACCATCGGTCTGACTATCCCGGCGGTTGCCGCGGTATCGATCGTGCTGGGGTATCGCCTCGAACTCGGGCTGGATACCAAAGAGCTGGGCCTGCTGGTGCTGACGCTGCTTTTGAGCGTGATCACTCTGGGCACCGGCCGGACGACGGTACTTCAGGGCGTCGTCCATTTGGTCATCTTCGCCGCGTTTCTGTTTTTTGCAGTGGTGCCGTGAGCTACCGCTCGGACAAGGCGGGTCGATTGTCAGCCTTTCGGCCTGCGTGACGGGGAGAGCCGGCAATGATCCGACAACTCTCACGATTTGCGATCTCAGCGGTGCTTGTGGCCGGCTTGCAAGGCTGCGGGGATAAAAAACAGGAAGCAACCGAACAGCCAGTGCGCGGCCTTCGCGCCTACAAGGTCGCCGCAAAGGCCGAGAGCCGCGTTCGCCGTTTTCCCAGCGTCCTGCAGCCGGCGGATGTCAGCAGCCTATCGTTCGAAATCGGCGGGCAACTGAAAGCGGTCACCCTCACCGTCGGCCAGAAGGTGCAACTGGGTGACGTGCTGGCGGAAATCGACCCCCGATCGCTGCAGACCCAGGTCGACCAGGACAGCGCCGGCGTGCAGCAGGCGCAGGCGCAGCTCGATAACGCGGAGGCCGATTTCCAACGGAAGGAAGAGCTTTTGAAGCGGGGCGTCGCGACGCAGGCTGTGTTCGACCAGTCGAGGGCCACTCTGCTCAGCTCCAGGGCTCAGCACGACCAGGCCCGCCGTCAGCTTGAGTTGGCAAATCACAACTTGGACCGAAGCAAGCTGCTGGCGCCGTTTGCCGGCACCATCGCCCGCATCGAGGTCAAATCCTTTGCCCAGATCGCTGGGGGACAGCCCATTACGACGCTCTACAGCGACGACCGCTTCGAAATGTCGTTTCTGGCGCCGTCACCGACGTTCCAGAGCCTCAAGGTTGGGCAGTTGGTCGACGTCAAGATCGCCGACAAGCCGGACCTTTCGCTCAAA
>DATDHL010000653.1:0-3305 GCA_036521575.1 Edaphobacter sp.
CTTCCCAATCTGCGCACAACTCCCCACCAGCGCATGCGAGTCCACCATCGTCCCCTCATCCACATAAGCCCCAACATTCACATAAGCCGGAGGCATCACCACAACCCCTTTAGAAACAAAGGCTCCCGACCGCACACTCGACCCGCCCGGCACCACGCGCACCCCATCGGCAACCGTAAACCGCCGGGCCGGATAAGTACCCTTATCCACAAACGACAGCCCCTCAGCCGACCCCATCTCAGCCAGCGCGCCCAGCCGAAAACCCAGCAAAATCCCACGCTTAACCCAAGCATTCACCCGCCAGCCAAGCGGCAACGACCCATCCGGCTCCGCAGACCGCAGCTCTCCTGCTTCAAGCGCACTCCGCAATTCAAAAAAAGCCGCCTCAGCCTCCGAATTTCCAACCGCCACTGCACCCTGCGCAAACCAATGCTCAATCCGCTCTTGCAAACTCACACATCACCTTTTCTTCCTGATTTAATTGACTTTACGATTGGCCATCCGCCGCAACACCAACCAGCAGCCCCAGCTCACTCAACAGATGCTCCAGCTTCCGTCGAGTCCCATCACTCACCGGAACCATAGGCAGCCGCAGCACATCCTCACCCCGCCCAATCATCGCGAGCACAGCCTTCACCGGTGCCGGGCTAGGCTCCCAGAAATGCGCCTGCATCAGCCGGAAAAATTCGCGATTAATCCTCCGAGCCGTCGTCCAGTCGTTATCCAACGCAGCCCGCACCATCCGCGACATCTGCTCCGGAAGTACATTCGAAGCCACCGACACCAGCCCCGCCCCACCCAGCGCAATCACCGGCAACGCAACGCTGTCGTCTCCGGCAAAAACTTTAAAACCCTGCGGAGCAGTCGTCAATAACTCCGTAATCTGCGCGATATTCCCGCTCGACTCCTTGATGCCGATCACGTTCTTCAACTCAGCCAACCGTAGCACAGTCGCCGGCTCCAGGTTCGCCCCTGTCCGCCCAGGAATGTTGTACAGAAGCACCGGGAGGTCAGTGGCCTCAGCAATCGCGCGGAAGTGGTGATACTGTCCCTCCTGCCCCGGCTTGTTGTAATAAGGATTCGCCGTCAGAACGCCTGTCAACCCACGCACCCGATGCAGCTTTTTCACCCGGGCCACGGCCTCATGGGTCGCATTGTGCGTGCATCCTGCAAACACTGGAACCCGCCCCGCCGTTGCCTCAACCACGATCTCGATCACCCGCAGCCACTCGGCATCAGTCAGCGTAGCCGCCTCGCCCGTCGTCCCGCAGGGAATCAAAAAATTAATTCCGCTCTCGATCTGCCAATTCACCAGCGCATGCAACGCCGGCTCATCCACACCGCTGTCTCTCCGGAAAGGAGTGACCAGTGCCGTTCCACAACCCATCAAATCCATAATGATTGCAAGTTTACAACCTTGCACCTATGGATTTCATCGCCACCCGAAAGCAATTCGAAACATCAACAGAAAAGGCCCCGGCAGTGTTCCGCCGAGGCCCTTTCTCCGCCAGTCAGCAACTAAACGTTCATGCCGCGATACAGCTCCGAAGGCACATGAAACTCCGGCACGTACAGCGACGCGCCATTCACCGTCCCCGGCGCCATGTCCATGCACTTCACGAACGCAGTCTGGAACTTCTCCATCTCCTGTTTCGTCCCAACGGTCACTCGCACGTAGTTCGGCATTGCCGCCCACGAGCGCCCAATGGCGACGTTCTCCTTCAACATCGCCTGCTGGAACTCCCGGCCGGGACGCTTCACATCGACCATGAACATATTGCCCTGCGAACCGGGAACGATCTTGTAGCCCTTCTTCGTCAGGAACTCAAGCGTCTCCGAGCGAATATCCGAGTTGATCTTCTTCCGTAGCGGCACCAGATCCTTGTCCTGGAGGCTGGCGCGCGCACCGGCCGAGCTGGTGATCGAAATGCTCGCCAAGCTACGGCTCGGTCCGCCCACATTGTTGAACTTCATCAGCAACTCAGGCCGTCCAACCGCAAAGCCAGCCCGCAGACCGGCCATGCCGTAGATCTTCGAGAACGTTCGCATCACAATGACGTCC
This sequence comes from Edaphobacter sp., assembly GCA_036521575.1. Taxonomy (GTDB): domain Bacteria; phylum Acidobacteriota; class Terriglobia; order Terriglobales; family Acidobacteriaceae; genus Edaphobacter. The sequence goes on from DATDHL010000653.1 coordinate 2,063, forward strand.
TTGTCCTGCGCCACCAGATCGATGCACGATTCATCGTTCGAGAAGTGGTGATAGGCCTCGTCAATGATGACGACCGACCCCGCAGGCTTGTTGTTCACCAACCAGACAATATCTTCCTTCGGCGTCATCGTTCCGGTCGGATTGTTCGGATTCACGATGTAGTACGCGCCGGGCGAGGGGTGCGCCTTCAACATGGCCTTCACGTCATGCGCATAGGTTGCGGTCAGCGGAACAGGGAACTTCGGGGCCTTCATCGTATCGGCCGCGCGCGGTCCCTGCTCATAGCTCGGGTCTGCGTAGACCAGCGGCTTGTCCGGTCCAATGTTCGACATCAGTGCCAGATCGAGCGGTCCACCCGACCCGGGGAACAGTGCAGAGTACCCACGCTTCAAGCCAAAAATCTCATTGAAGACCGTCAGCGTCTTCATCGTCTCGTCGAAGTGATACCGCCCCCCCAACGCGGCAGTGGTACATATCGCATCCAGCGCGGACTTCGCCGGCCCCAGCGGGTTTTCATTCGAGCTGATGATGACGGTGTCCGGCGAAAGCTGACGCATCTCGCCCATGTCGGACATGCCGCCCGCGCCACGACGCCCGCTCTGCGCTGGAGCTGCGGGTGCACTCTGCACCGCGGCAAGCGCTGGAAACGAGGTCGCCGCTGCCGAGGCTGCCCCAAGAATACGCATGAACGATCTGCGCGATACACCTGTGCTGTTAGCGGAATTCATAAGTGGTTCTCCTCTACGTGAAACTTCGGTTGAGATGTAGGAATGCGTTAACGCAACGACAGAAGGACGAATACCGACTGTGAACCAGATACATATTCCCTGCCGGCGGATGAACTCACTCAGCAGCAACTATTTTTGGCGGAAACACGAATACAGACGAACCGGATGCGCGTTGAGTCTCAATTTAGCGCGAATTTGCTGTAAATGCCACGAAAATTTTTCTATCAGTCGCAAGAACCTGCTAAAGACGCGGTTTTTGTAGCCCCTGCACCAGCTGACACAATTGTTTAGAAAGGTCGCGACTGTGGACTAGAGCGCAGCCAGGGTTACCCGCGTCCCGCAGGATGAGCGCCCCGCAGCGCCAACGGCGAACTATACCAGCATGAGGCGAGCCCCATGTATGGAAGAGTCAGCCGCACAAGGGCTGGCGGGCCGCCCTATAGTCTGCCGCAAATCTTCGGGATACAGCTGCTCTGATTCAACCTTAGTCGCGCCGAAAGTGTCTGACTCGTGAC
>DATDHL010000654.1:0-1911 GCA_036521575.1 Edaphobacter sp.
TCCGGTGTGGGTGGGGGAGTTTGGGACGTCGAACAAGACTGAGGACATTCGTGGAAACGAGCCGGGGTCGGAGGGGCAGTGGTTTCAGAGTTTGGTGGAGTTTCTGGGGAAGCATCAGGAGTTGAGCTGGACCTCGTGGGCGTTGAATGGCGAGGATGCGAATGGGTTGCTGAATGCGCACTATGACGCGACGGCGAATGGGTTGAAGCAGGAGATGCTGGCCAGCATTATGCCGCCTGCGATGCCTTCTGTTGCGGCGGAGACTGTGGTGGCTCGTGCCGCTTCGCAGCAGACAGCTTCTGTGCTGCAGGTTGAGACGGCTTGCCATGTTTCGTACCGGAGCAGGAATGATTCGCGTGAGAGCTTTACCGGCACGATTGAGATTGCCAATATGGGAGGCGAGGCGATTGAGGGATGGACGCTGCTTTGGCTCTATACGGATAACCAGGAGATTGGGCAGGCGACCAACGCGAGGGTGATGCAGCGTGGCGATATGGTGATGATGAGCAATACGGGCTCGAATGGCGTGATTCCGGTGAGGGGACGGGTGGCCGGGATCTCGTTTGCGTCGAGCTATCGCGGGGTGAATCGACGGCCGGTGCGGTTTTATTTGAATGGGAGTTTGTGTGGGTAGGTGGTTGGGTTTTCGCCCTCCCCCGGCTCGGTGATTGGGATTACGTTTTTGATTTCTAGAGTTGGAAGCGGTGTAACCCCAACCTTCGCGCGGTCAGGCGCACTCAGGATGGGGCACCCGGCATGACGCCGACGGGGCCTGCGTGGTTTTCGCCGTATAAAGCGTTGACGGATGCGGCTCGGGCGCAGGATTGGGGGACTACGGATTTGTTTCCGACGTTTAGTATGCCTGCGCTGCCGGTGTTGAAGCTGATTCCGCTTCCTCCGCGGCCGTTGCCGTCGCGGGCGGTCGTGGCTCCGCATATGTCGCCGCAGAAGGGGTTGCCGAAGAATATGTAAGGCGGGTTAGAAAAGAACAAGAAACGACAAGAACACGAGCTGGCCGGTACGGGTCTTACATTCCCACCCATCGCGATGAGACTGCGATGGATGGGGCACCCGATCTTTTTGTGGCTGGTGGATGAAGAACAACAGCAACAGCAACTGCAACGACAGAAGCAGATCCCTACGGGATGACAACAAGAAAGGCAACGACAACAATTTGGTGTGTGTTCCTTGGCGGCTCAGGGCAGGCGGGGTTGGCGGCTTTTTAGTTCTTCGAGGAGGCGGTCGATCTGGTCTTCGCGGTCGAGGGTGGTTAGGCGGTCTTCGATCGACTCGGCTTCGAGGAGGATGTGGCCTGCGGCGTTGGTGGACTCTTTGCGCTGAATGGTGGAGCGCAGGCGGTTGAGGGTTGCGGTGGTTTGGTGGTTGGCTGCGATGGTGCGGGCGGCGTTTGCTTTGCCTACGGTGCGGGCGCGGCGGTGCTGGGCTATGAGCATCTCGCAGGTGGCGCGGGTTTCGTGCAGCTTTTGCTGGAGACGGTCGAAGGCGGTGCGGAGGGTTTCGACTTCGGCGGTCTGATCTTCTAGCTGCTGGGTGAAGCCTTGCGCGAGTTGCTGCTGGCTTATGCTGCGCTCGAGTGCGGCGCGGGCGAGGTCTTCGTGCTGCTTCTGAACGGCTAGTTCGGCTTTACGGTTCCACTGGTTCATGGCTTCCTCGTGCTCCTTGAACTTCTTCTGGAGGAGGTGCTGGTCGGCGATGGCGATGGCGACCTGGGTTTTGACCTGGAGGAGCTGGTTTTCCATGTCGAGGACGAGCTGCTTGGCTAGCTTTTCGGGGTCCTCGGCTTTTTCGATGAGGTCGTTGATGTTGGCTCGGAGGAGAGTTCCTACGCGTTCGAGTAAGGACATGGCGGGCTCCTTTTGCCTTGGGAGAGGAAGGCTACCTCATAGGGTG
>DATDHL010000655.1:0-4439 GCA_036521575.1 Edaphobacter sp.
GGAAATCGATCGATTGCGGCAGATCGAAGAGCAGCTTCGCACGTCAGGCAACAGCTATTGGGCCACTCAGGTCGGGATTCTGAAACGCGAAGTCATGGCGTGGTCAGCCCAGGCGGACGGGAAACCGGATGAAGCCGCGACCTTGATGCGCGCGTCCGCCGATGAGGAGGACGCAATCGAGAAGCTTCCGGTGACACCAGGGCCGATTGTTCCTGCCCGCGAACAGCTCGGCTACGTATTCCTGCAGCAGAATCACCCGGATCTGGCGTTGAAAGAATTTGAGACAGCACTCGCAAATGCTCCCGGGCGGCGCGGAGCGCTCCAGGGTGCCACGCAGGCCGCAAAGGTTTCCGGCCAGAAATAACCCCATTTTTTCGCTCGATGGCCCAAACTCCGTTCGCATCCAAACCAGCTCATTCGCAACCCGCGCAAAATGAACACGGGTGTCGGCGATACCTCTAATGAGACTCCGAAGCCTTGGCCTGCCTTTTCTCCGCGTCGACTAGTTGCCGCACGATCGACGGAAAATCGCTCAGGTCAATCTCCTTCTGCGCGTGATCTACCACCAGGCCCTCACAAACAATCGTGTCTGCAATATGCGTTGATGAAGGCCGTTCCAACCTGCACGTACGCGTCTTCAAAGGTCCCGGAAGCGGATCCTCCGGAACAGGCTGACAGGCGGAATCGCCCGCGCCTGTCTCACAGTGCAATATTTGCATCTGCTTCTCGCGCTCCACCTCTCGACTCTGAACCCGGATCAGAACCTCGTCCTCCGTGCGACTCCATTTTCCAAGTCGTACGATGAACCCCTCATTCAGATTCAATCCAATGGGATGCTTTCCGTCAGTCTTGATGAAGGATGCCGTGACCTCGACGTACACACCCTCAAGATAGAGAATCACCAACGTTCCATATGCGTATCGAAGTCCTTCACTGTGGGGAGCCCCCGTCACTCTCTCCCACTTTAGAGGCGTCACAAAAACACGATTCGGATCGGGATCAAGCTCTTGCGCCGCGACGACACGTCCCGCCAAAATCAGAGTGAGCAAACCCACCAGCGAAATCCGCCCCATCCTGCTACTCCCTATTCCCTACCCCACTCTGCTTTACAACCCCGCCGCCTGCTCCGCGCTCACCGCAGCCCCGATCACTCGAATCTCCGGCTTATCCTCGACAATCTCCAGTGAGTAACTCTGCAGCGGACTCATCTTCACCATCTGCTGCATGTAATCCCGCAGCATCGGCATATCCAGAAACCGCGCATTGAACCCCGTCAGGAAAAACTTCCCCGTCCCAGCCATGTGGATCGACGTAGCCGTCGCCGCTGCCAGCGCCTTATGCCACAGCCGCTTGAACTCCACGCACCGCGGATCGCCCTTCTTCGCTTCTTCAAAAACCTCTTCCGGCTCCATATCCAGAAACCGCAGCCGCATCGCCCTGTGCCCCATGATGCCTTCCATGTGCCCGCGTCCACCGCACCCGCAGAACTGTTCCTTATCGTCCAGCGTCACAATCGAGTGGCCGCCCTCCCACACTCCCTTGGTAAAGGGATACCGCCCATACCCAATCCCCACGCCCAGCGTCCACACGCGAATCATGCTGTCCAGCTTCCCATGCACCGAAGCCAGCCCCGCAGCCATCCCATCCGCATCGTTCATCACCAGAACCGGCGCATTGATGTCGTGACTCCGCAACTGCGACGCCACCAGATCCCGCAGCCGCGCACCCTTCAACTGCGGCAGGTTCGGAGCCTCTTCCACCACGCCGCTCTTGATCAGCCCCGGCACCGCCACTCCAACCGCATCCAGGTCTTTAGTCCCGTTCGCCGCCAGCACCACCTCCTTGCAGATCGTCTCCACAAGAGCTTCCGTGTGCAGCTCCACCAGCGCGTCCCGGTCCTCTTCATTCTCTGGAAAGCGCCGCAGCTTGCCCTCCAGCTTATGGTCCACTACCAGCCCGGCTATAATCCCATCCGACAACGTGACGCCAATCGTCTTCGACATGCCTCATCCGCCTTATTGGGCCCGCGTTCTTTATTCGAACTTGCTCACGCGATTCAACCCATTGAAAGCAGCCACTTTATAACATTCCGCGAGCGTTGGGTAGTTGAACACTGTATCCACGAAATATTCCAGCGTTCCGCCCAGCGCCATCACCGCCTGCCCAATGTGCAGCAGCTCGCTCGCGCCCTCGCCAATAATGTGTACGCCAAGAATCGAATGGTTCAGCCGGTGGAAGATCAGCTTCAGCCGCCCCGTCGTGTCCCCGCGAATCTGACCACGCGCAATCTCGCGATAGTACGCCACGCCAACCTCGTAAGGAACGTCCTCCTCGGTCAGCTGCTCCTCCGTCTTTCCAATAAAGCTGATCTCTGGAATCGTATAGATCCCATACGGATACAGTCCCGGGTTCGACAGAATCTTGTCATCGCCAAACGCTCGCGCCGCCGCCACTCTCCCCTGCTCCATCGACACCGAAGCCAGCGACGGAAACCCGATCACATCGCCCACTGCGAAGATCGTCGGCACCTTCGTCCTGAAGTCCTTGTCCACCGGGATACGCCCGCGCGAGTCCGCCTCGATCCCCACCGCCCCCAGATTCAGCTCATCCACATTGCCCTGCCGACCGACCGCATACAGCAGCGCATCCCCCTGAACCTTCTTCTTGCTCTCAAGGTTCGCGACGACGGTCCCATCCGGCATCTCTTCGACCGACTCCACCTCTTCGTTCAGCCGCATCGTCACCCGTGAGTCGCGCAGGTGATAGCTCAGAGCCTCCACGATCTCCTGATCGGCAAACTCCAGCAGCCGAGGCCTCCGCTCAATCAGCGTAACCCGAACCCCCAGCGCTGCGAACATGCAGGTGTACTCCACCCCAATCACGCCGCCGCCCACCACAATCAGCGTCTTCGGCAGGTTTACCAGGTCCAGCACCAGATCGCTGTTGACGATGCTCCGCCCATTGATCGGCACCTTCGGCGACGCCGCCGGCTTGGTCCCGGTCCCAATCAGCACACTCTTCGTCTCGTACACCGTCGAGCCGCGCGAGTTCGTCACCTTCACATGGGTCGCGTCCTCAAAGCTCGCCACGCCCACCAGCATCTCGATATTGTTCCTCGAAAGCTGTGCCTCGGTGACATCAATCTCCGTCTTGATCACGTGCTGCACCCGGAAAGCAAGGTCCGCCATCGTGATGCGTTCCTTCACCCGGTAGTTCATCCCATAGATGGACTTGTAGTTATACCCCGACAGATGCAGCACCGCCTCCCGCATCGTCTTCGACGGAATCGTCCCCGTATTGATCGAGGTACCGCCCACCACCTCGCGCATCTCCACCAGCGCGACCTTTTTGCCTAGCTTTGCGGCATAGATCGCGGCGCGCTGCCCGGCCGGGCCGGACCCGATAACGATCAGATCGTACACACTACTCATAAACTCTTAACTCTTTGCGCCGTAGCGTCCGTTGGGTTCCCGTTATGGCCCGACATTTCATCAAGGGCCGTCTCTGTAGAAGAGGAGAAATCTGCCTTACAGCCTAAAACTACCACAGAGTCATGAACCTAACCCTCCTGACGGGAAGCAAGCCTCGTACCTACTACACTTATCGACGTGCTCCGCTGCGCCATCACAAACCGCACCCTCTTCCCCGGCGACGACGCCCACCAGCAAGCCGCCCTCGTCCGCCAAACCGCACTCTGGGCCCAGCAAGGCATCGACCTCATCCAACTCCGCGAAAAAGACCTCCCCGCCGCCGCCCTCGCCACCCTCGCCCGAGACATCCTCCAGGCCATCGATGGCACCCCCTCCCGCCTCCTCATCAACTCCCGCGCCGACGTCGCCCTCGCCACCGGAGCCCACGGTGTCCACCTCACATCCTCCCCGGGCGAACTCACCCCTACCCAGGTCCGCCAACTCTACCGTTCGCTAACCACGTTTTCCACGCTTATTACCATCTCCTGCCACACAATTACCGGCGTCCTGCACGCCCAAAATCACCATCCGGATGCCATCCTTTTCGCACCAATCTTCGAAAAAATAACCGCCACCCAAACCATCCCCGGCCAAGGCCTCGACCGCCTCCGAGAAGCCTGCCAAGCCGCCGCCCCCATCCCCATCTACGCCCTCGGCGGCGTAACTCCCGAAAATTCAGCACAATGCCTCAAAGCCGGAGCCGCCGGAATCGCCGGAATCCGCCTCTTCCACCCATGAACAAACGGACGGCCCAACCCGCACCGTCCATCCCATATCAGCTATTCCGGCCTTAAAACCGCTCATCCGCCGAAGGCCCATACAGCGCCGGCACCGCCGCATTCAGACGCAAATACACCGTCAACTGCCCCCGATGGTGAGCCCAGTGACTCAGCATTCCATGCTGAATATTGATGTATCGCGGCTCCTCCGAGATCAAATACCCGCCCGCCTTCAGCTTCCAATTCGTCA